>CAZKGP010000050.1:0-11327 GCA_964552225.1 uncultured Acetatifactor sp. | reverse complement strand
TGGTCATATAGGTATGTGGGGCGTTTATAGCCCATTAGCATGGTGGTAAGTGTGTTAATGCTTAATTCCACCACATTGATAGATTGATTGTCTTCTACCTGCTCACATATGGTTTCACCGTTGCTCCAGTAGACTAGAAAATCTCCTGTATTCCAAGGGGCAATGTCATCATGTACTTTGAAGTGAATCTTAAGGTCTTCTGGTTGTGCTTGGAAGGGATATTCTTCTATAAATGCTTTCACATTAATAATTCTAGCCATAATATATGGGGCTATTACTTCTGTAATTTCACTATCTTCAAATAAATATGCCATAGTTTCTCCAGAGTAATTATAACCTTTTACCTGATCAATCATGGAAAAATGTGCACTAATATAATTCCAAAGTCCGTAGTTGGCTTCAATATTCAAGTATACCATTTCTTTAATATGAAAAATTTCATCGGCAATATAATATACTACATATCCCAATGGCTTGTGGGCATCATTGTAGTAAACGGCCACAATGATATCCTCATTGTCCCAGCGCCAATATTCATCCCAAGTAAGACTATCACGCATCAATGCGCCATGTCGCTGTAATGCAAAGTAGGAATGTACGTTGTGGTAATCTTCAGAATCTAAACTAACTCGTTCTACCATGCCACTAGCAGGTCGTGCCTTGGGAAGCTGTGTGTCTTTTACGGTAAATGAAATTTTGTCTGAAGCGATTTCCCAGCCAAGCTTCCGATAAAAGGGAATAGAGTAGGGATATAAAAAGGAAATGGTCATTTTTTGATTGTGCATATAATCAATCACATGCTTCATAAGGGAATGGATAAGTCCTTTGCCTGTATATTCAGGATAAGTTGCTACTCCCGTAATGCCTCCCATGTCCATTATGTTGTCATGGATATTTATTTTCATAGAATATACTACAATCATAGAAGCAAGCTTCTCTTTGTAGAACCAGCCAACTACATAAGCTTCTTCTAACATTGGTCGCTTAGCGTATTTCATCTCTTCTTGTTTTACACCAATTTTATATAAATCGTATGTGGTGACTTGAAAGGCATACTGCAATAGTGAATTGAATTGATCTAAGTCACTGTAATCCAACTCTCGCATTACAAAATTGCCATTGACTTTTATGTGTTTGTGAGTGTTTTTTTCTTTCTTCAAGCTAACTCCTATCTGTCCATTTAGCAGACATATTAATCAGTGAGAAGAATGTGTACTGTGCATTCTTCCGTGTGAAGTGAAACTTCACACTGGGGGACTTAGAATTTTCTTAGGTGACGTACTTTGGCACCTTAGAAATTCTTCTCACACTTATAGTATACGCCTTTTTAAGAATAAAACCATCCTAATTGGTTGAAGTGTGGAAACAATTGTTATAATAAAGCTTTTCTGTAGTGGGAAAGTTATGTATAATGATAGGTAGCATTAAAAGTAAATACAAGTATAGATGAGTTCAAATCGGAAAGGTATGTGATAACATGGAAAAAAGAGAAGAAACAATGGCAGATTTTGAGAAGGAACTAGAAGCTTCTTTTCGTAAAATAGAAGAAGGAGATATTATATCAGGCACTGTTATTGATGTTAGCGAAGATGGTGTTATTCTTGATTTGCGTTATTATGCACAAGGAGTAATCAGAGCAGAGGATGTTAGTGATGCACCAGATTTTTCAATTGTAGATGAAATTAATGTCGGTGATATAATAGAGGCTTCTGTGATTAGAATGGATGATGGTAAAGGTAATATTTTGCTTTCTCGTAAATCCGCCAATCAAGTGCTGGCATGGGAAAAGTTATTACAATACATGAAAGAGGAAACTCAGCTATCCGTTAAAATTTCAGGTGTTACAAACGGTGGAGCAATTGCATATGTGGAAGATATACGAGGATTTATCCCTGCATCTCAACTATCCTTGGAGTATGTAGAAGACGTTAACCCTTGGCTCCACAAGACAGTAAATGTAAAAGTAATTACAGTGGACGAAGAAAAAAATAAATTAGTTCTTTCTGCAAAGGCTATTTTAAAAGAAGAAGAGAAGGAAAATCATAATCGTAAAGTTTCTATGATTATCCCTGGAAGTATTCTAGAAGGTAGAGTAGAAAGCATTATGCCTTATGGAGCGTTCATCAATCTAGGTGAAGGTTTAAGTGGTTTGGTGCATATTTCTCAGATTTGCCAAAAGAGAATAAAAAGCCCTGCTGAAGTGTTAAAAGAAGGCGAAAAAGTAAAAGTTAAGGTGCTTAATACAAATGATGGTAAGATTTCCCTAAGCATGAAGGCACTGGAAGAGGACATGGAAGCAGATACCATTGAATCTTTTGAGTACGAAGCAGAAGGCGAAGCGACTACCTCTTTGGGAAGCTTGTTTGCAAATATAAAGTTGGATTTATAATATGGTTGCTGGAATTTGTTTGATGATAATGGGCACTATTTTCTTTGGTGAACTTATTTTAAAAAATCATATAGAACGTAATTTTATAGAAGGAAAGACACTCCCCAAGTGGAAGGGGAGAATACTCCTTCGGAAGCATTATAACCGTGGGGCAATGTTAAATATAGGAGAGAACAAGCAGAAACTGATTGCCATCCTATCTGTTATTTTAACAATCATTGCAGTTGGAGTGTTTATTATAACGCTAGGACATCGTGGAAACAATATCTTACGAATCGGCTTGGCATTTTTACTTGGTGGAGCATTTAGCAACACCTACGATAGAGTGAAGCGTAAATATGTAGTAGATTACTTTAGTTTTGGAGTTCCTTGGCAAAAACTCCGTAATGTTATTTTTAACATTTCAGATATCTGTATTATATTAGGCGCAGCGTTAACTGCAATTGGTGAAATTGGTGGTGGGAGAAGCTAGAAAGGCGCGAGGTTGGGTGTTAAATGAACATAAATCATATTTTGGAAAAAGACATTATTAATTTATCCAAAGAAGAGTCGGTTTTAACAGTAGATAATCTTATAGATAGATTGAAGACTGAATTTTCTAAGCAGGATAAGAGTGCTATTTATGGTGTTACCCAACGTTTATTAGCATATAACTCGAATAAAATAGAAGGTAGTACTTTAACAGAAAAACAAACCGCTTCACTTTTTGAAACAGGAACAATTTTAGCAAGCGGTGAAATTCTTCGTGCTAAGGATGTGGAAGAAACTAGGGGGCACTTTATGATGTTTAATGAAATGTTAAACACTCATTCAGAACCGCTTTCTGAAGAGCTTATAAAGAAGTATCACTTTCGATTAAAGAGTGGCGTATTTGAGGACATTGCAAATGGGTATCCTATCGGAGAATACAAGAACCGTAAAAACATAGTTTCCGATATTGCGACAGCTTCTCCAGAAGAAGTTCAAAGTAAGATGAGCAAACTCCTAACAGAATATGAATCAGAACCGGTGAAGGATTTATCAAAATTGACAGAATTCCATTCTAATTATGAAAAAATACATCCATTTCAAGATGGGAACGGAAGAACTGGTCGTATTCTATTATTTAAGGAATGCCTGCGACAGAGAATTATTCCTTTTGTAATTATGGATGAAAATAAAGCCATATACTATTCCGCCCTCAATCAGGCACAAAATGAACAGGATTATGCCCCTCTTACAAAGATGTTTGAAAAAGAACAACAATATTATTATTCTCTTATTAAATCATACTTATATATTTATAATTAAAATAATAGCTATAATTTCAATATATTAAAAATGAGTTTGCCCATTTGGGACAAACTCATTTTTATGCTTAATTGGCTGTTATTACAGTACCTGCTTTATCTTTAATTGCACTCTTAACAAGGTTCATGGATGTAATGATTGCTTTACCTGATGGAACTGTTTCCAAGTATTTAATGGCAGCTTCAATTTTAGGGAGCATAGTACCTTCTTCAAACTGTCCCTCTGCAATATAAGCTTTTGCTTCGGCAACGGTCATGGAAGAAATTGCTTCCTGCTGTTGGGTTCCATAATTCTTGTATACACAATCAACATTAGTTAATATAATTAATCCGTCTGTCTGCAAATCGGAAGCTAGTTTTCCTGCAATGGCATCTTTTTCAATGACTGCAGAAGCACCTTTTAATATACCTTGTTGCTCGATTACAGGAATGCCACCACCGCCACAAGCGATAACTGTTTGATTAGCATCTGCTAAAGTGCGGATAGTTTCGATTTCAACAATGTCTATTGGCTTGGGAGCAGCAATGACACGACGAAAACCACGCTCAGGGTACTCTGTTACATAGTTACCTTTTTTGCGTTCAATTTCTGCATCATCAGCGGACATGAATCTTCCAATTTCCTTTGTAGGCTCATAAAATGCCTCATCATAAGGGTCTACAGTTACTTGAGTTAAAATAGTACTTACTGGAGTAACAATACCTCTAGTTAATAATTCTGATTTTAATGCATTCTGTATATCATATCCAACATATCCTTGACTCATAGCGGAACAAACTGACATAGGAGCTGGTGTATAATCAATATATACTCGGCGCAGCTCAGTCATAGCTTTGTGAATCATGCTAACCTGTGGCCCATTGCTATGTGTAATAGTCAATTGATAATCTTCTTCTATTAAATCGGCTAGTGCTTTGGCTGTAACTTTAACGGCATCCCATTGTTCTTCGGTAGTGTAGCCTAAAGCATCATGTCCAAGTGAAACAACTACTTTTTTCTTGCTCATTGAATTACCTCGCTATCCAATAAATTAATCTATTCTGTACAGAATATTATCTGCTTTCAGAATGATTTAAGTATACCATAATGAATAAAATGTGTATAGTATTCCTTTTTATTTATGTTATTATATGATATAATACTATAATAATGAACAAAGGAAAGTGATTAAAAGTTTTAGAAATGTATATATTAACGTATTAAATCAAATATAAAAGTAAAATATAACAAAAAATTACAATAAAAGGATATATTATTCCACAATAACAATAAAATGCTATAAGGGGATATTAAATAAATGGGTGTAAGCGATGGAACTTAAACGACGTGTTGATCAAATTTTTAATCAAATGCTTTGTGATTGCCAGCTATATGTAAGGGAAAACTTAATGGTAGTAGATGCAAGTGAATATTATTATGACTTTGTAGGAGAAAAATCCTATTTACCAATTCATAAATTATTACACCCTGAGGATGGAATTATACTTCAGCAAGCAGCATTGAAGTTTACTCGTACAGTAGAGATGATAACAGGAATTACTGGTGGTAAAGAGAAATATTCCACCATTTATTTGCGAATGGAAAAATCAAACCATACGGAAAATGGGGTTCCTTTGCTTTCCATAACATTATTTGATATAAGGGGTTTGGAAAATCGAAATATTGAAAATGAGAATAAAATATCTAAATATAGAAGATATATGAGCTTATGTAATCAGTATTATTTTGAATATACATCAGCAGATAAACGGTTCATAATATATAAATATGTCAATGATAAAGCAATGCTGGTTCATGAATCTAGTTTACAAGAATTTTGCCAGAGCAAGATAGATAATCAAGACGGATATAAGATTAATCCTAACTCAATTAATCGCTTTAAAAGATATTTGGAAAATGAAAAGGATTCTTTTGAATTAGATATAGATGGAATATTAGGTGAAGAGGGACGCTACCAAATAAAAGGCGGAACAATATATAAGTATGCAAACATGGTGACGGGAGTTATTGTACCCATGCAGATGACCATGCAAGAATCTTATTATTTAACCCCTGCTGCAAGAGATGCAGGGACTGGTTTATTAAATAAAAAAGCCATTGCTGAATATATTACAGAAAAACTAAATCTCCATGATGATAAAAAGCGTTGGGTTATTATTATGGATATTGATGATTTTAAGTGTATTAACGATAATTATGGTCATTTATTTGGAGATGAAGTTATTCGTAAAGTAGCAGATACACTAAAGCAAGTAATTGGGATTCGTGGAGTAATTGGCAGATTTGGTGGAGATGAATTCCTTGTTTTATTTGAAGAAGCGGTGACTAGAGAATCCATCAAAACGATACTTAAAACTATTTCTAAAAAGCTATATTATGTGTTTGATCCTAAATTTAATATTACTTGTTCTACTGGTGTAACCGTATATCCTAACGATGGAATGAATTACGAGGAGCTGCTTGGAAAAGCCGATAAGGCATTGTATATTGCCAAAGAAAAAGGCAAAAATCGTCACATTATTTTTGATGAGAAAATACATGGAAGTTATGATAAAGATAATGTAATGATTAATACAGTGAAATATTCAGTTTCAAAGGAAATGCGCACAGCGGCTATTAATGATGTAATGACTAACCTTTATAATGATGGGGTGAAATATTTAAAGAAAAAACGGGTTCAGAACCGTCTGCGCGAAGTGTTTGATTTGGATGGTATCAGTATTTTTTCTAATTATGGAAAGAGTGTAATATGTCGTTCTGGTGATTATGTTGTGGAAGCACCAGATGCTACCGTAGGATTTGTAGAGGATAGTTTTTTAAACTTATTTGATTCCAGTGGCGTTTTTGTGGATTCTAACATGCTTAAATTAAAAGCAGGTAATATGGCAGCTTATGAAGTTGCGAAGAAGCAGGAAACTGGAGCTACTATTATGTGTATAGGAAGGCGGGAAGGAACGCCATACTCTATGATTACATTTGATGTTTTTAATCGTAACCGAAAATGGTCTGATTCAGATGTGGAAATGTTGAGTTTGATAGGTTGCTTCTTGAATAATATATTGGTAAAAGAAAGTTAATATAAAATCTCGGGTTACTGTGCACCCGAGATTTTTGTATGAATCAAATAATCTAAAACTTCAAAATAATTTTCAAAGGTTTTGCGACAACAATTTGGATCATTGATTACAATACCTTCAGCACGAAGACCGACTAATGACATTCCCATAGCCATTCTGTGGTCATCATAGGTATCAATAATGGCAGCCTTTGGGGGGCCTGGATAAATGGTCAAATTATGTTCTGACTCATTGCATACAATCCCCATTTTACCTAACTCTGTTACAATTGCACTCATTCGATTGCTTTCTTGATATCGAATGTGACCGATGTTACGTATGGTAGTAGGAGAAGTGGCAAATGGAGCCAGAGCTGCTAATGTGATAGCTTGATCGGAGCAAGCAGACATGTCCACATCAATACCTTGGTAGGTTCCAGATTCTGGTGGAGATACAATGATTCCTTCTGGGGTATCTTCTAAACCACATCCCATTTTTTCTAAAATGCGAAGAAAAGCAATGTCTCCCTGTAAGGAATCAAAGTGAACGTGATTTACCAACATGGATATTTGCAGTAGCGGAGCTAGTGCATAAAAATAGCAAGCAGCAGATACATCTGGTTCAATCTGATAGTTTCTTGCAGTATAATGTTGCCCGTGTTCTATTATAAATAAGTCATCGCTTGGATGTTGTGTTGCAATTCCAAATTGTTCCATCATTTTTTGTGTTAAATGAATATAGGACATGCCATGAGTGCCCTTGATTTGTATAGTCATAGTATGAGGTGCAAGACAAGATGCAATCATAAGTGCGCTTAAAAATTGGCTACTGTGTTCAATGTCAACGGTAATTCTATCTTTAGAGAATCCATGACTATGTATGGTAAAAGGGAAATATCCCTGCTTTTCTTCGAATACAATTTCACATCCAAGTTCCTGTAAAGCAGTTAATAACGGTGCCATAGGGCGTTTTCGCATTTGCTCTGAGGCATCCATATGATAAGTCCCGTTTGCTACTCCTAGATATGCAGTTAAAAAACGAGCAGCTGTACCAGCACTTCCTACATATTGAGAGGCTTCTGATAAAGGAACGTGTCCACCATGTCCAGTAACCTTTACTGTTCTTTTTTCCTCATCTACTTCTGTATCAAAACCCAAATCTTGTATACATTTCAGAAAATGTCTAGAATCATCACTAAAAAGCGCTCCCTCTAAAGTAGATTCTCCATCAGCAAGAGTTGCTAGTAGTAGTGCTCTGTTTGTGATGCTTTTGGAACCAGGAACATATACTTGAATTGGTGACAGTGGTTTGGTATTTATTGGGTATATACAAGGTACGGAATAAGTGTTCATATATAGATACTCCTTTATATGTAAGATGATGTTGGGGGAAAAGGTATTGTGACCACATGATACCTACGGGTTCCAAATTCATGCCTTTTCATGCAAGCATGAAAAGCATGAGCTTGGAACTCTGGTATCATTATATAGAAGAAGACTGGTAGTGTCAAAAAAATACTAAAAAATAGTTGACATTTAAAACACCAAGTAGTATATTTAATTCACAACAATCCTATTAGTATAGTAGGAATTAAAAAATAAAAGAGGTTTAGGCCGTGAGCCGTGGAAAGGAAGGTGTTTTATGAGTAAGATATTTACAAAATCATATGAATTAATTGGAAAGACACCCTTATTAAAAGTGGAGAATTATGCTAAGGGAAAAGGACTTCAAGGAGCAGAAATTTTAGCAAAGTTGGAATACTTAAATCCAGCGGGAAGTGTAAAAGATAGAATCGCTCTAGCAATGATTGAAGATGCAGAGAAAAAGGGTCTTTTAAAACCAGGTTCTATCATAGTTGAACCAACTTCTGGCAATACTGGTATTGGATTGGCAAGTGTAGGAGCAGCAAAGGGTTATAGAACTATTTTAACTCTTCCTGAGACAATGAGTGTGGAGCGTCGTAATCTTTTGAAAGCATACGGAGCAGAGCTGGTACTTACTGAAGGTGCAAAAGGAATGAAGGGTGCGATTGCAAAAGCACAGGAAATCGTAGAAGCTACACCTGGAGCAGTTATTCTTGCACAGTTTGATAATCCTGCTAACCCAGCAGTTCATGCAGCAACAACAGGACCTGAGATTTGGGAAGATACTGATGGAAAAGTAGATATTTTTGTAGCTGGTATTGGTACTGGCGGAACTATCACAGGAGTAGGTGCTTATTTAAAATCTAAAAATTCTAATATTAAGGTAGTAGCAGTAGAGCCTACTGATTCACCTGTATTATCTGGCGGTAACCCTGGACCACATAAACTGCAAGGGATTGGAGCTGGATTTGTTCCTTCTATATTAAATACGCAAGTATATGATGAAATTATAACCGTAGGAACACAAGATGCATTTGTTGCAGGACGTGATGTAGCTAGACAGGAAGGTATTTTAGTTGGAATTACTTCAGGGGCAGCATTGTATGCAGCTAGTGAATTGGCTAAGCGACCAGAAAACGCTGGAAAGGTTATTGTTGTATTATTACCAGATTCTGGAGACAGATATCTCTCTACACCTATGTTTACAGAGGAATAAGTTTTGTGATATGATGTCGCTATAATAAATTGATAGTAGACATGATACACAAATAGAGAGGAAAATGTAATGGAAACCATGATTCAGATTCAGAATGTCGTGAAAACCTTTGTTGGTCAAGATAATAATGTAGAGGCATTAAAAGGAATAAGCTTAAACATTAATAAAGGTGATATATACGGTATTATTGGTATGAGTGGTGCTGGTAAATCCACATTAGTTCGATGTTTGAACTTTTTGGAAAGACCAACTTCCGGTACTGTTATTATAGAGGATAAGGACTTATCGCTTTTATCAGATAGAGAACTGAGAGAAGTTCGGACTGATATTGCAATGATTTTTCAGCATTTTAATTTGTTAATGCAGAGAACTGTATTGGATAATGTTTGTTTTCCTATGGAAATTGTTGGAATTAGGAAGAAGGAAGCCAGAGAACGAGCAAAGGAATTGCTGGAAATTGTTGGTTTAACTGATAAGGCAAAAGCATATCCTGCACAATTATCAGGAGGGCAAAAACAGAGAGTTGCCATTGCAAGAGCGTTGGCAAATAATCCTAAAATATTGCTATGTGATGAAGCAACGAGTGCCTTGGACCCAGCCACCACCAAATCTATTTTGAATCTGTTAAAAGATATTAACCTGAAATATGGTATTACTATTGTAATTATTACCCATGAAATGACTGTAGTGCAAGAAGTTTGTTCTCATGTTGCAATTATTGATGCAGGAGAATTGGCAGAGCATGGAACGGTGGAAACTGTTTTCTCCAAACCACAGTCAAAAGTTGCAAAACAGTTAATTTTCATGAAGGATCAAAAAGCTAATATTATGCAAGGAAAACGTTGTATCCGTATTGTGTTTGAGGAACATTCTTCCTTTGAACCAGTCATTGCCAATATGATTTTGGAGTGTAAAGCTCCTGTTAATATATTGTTGGCAGATACTAAGGATATTGGTGGCGTTGCCCACGGGCACATGATACTACAGCTTCCAGAGGATGAGGGCATCGGCAATAAGATGATTCACTATTTGGAGGACAGAAAACTTACAGTAGAGGAGCTTGATTCATATGTGGAATAGTGCAATGGTAATGATGTTAGTAAAAGAAACTTTTAGAACAATATATATGGTTTTGACATCTACTTTATTTGCTTACTTATTAGGACTGCCTATGGGAATTGCATTGGTAATAACGGCCCAAAATGGTCTGCGACCTAATAAAATAATATTTAAAATACTAGATATACTAGCAAATATTGTAAGAAGTATACCATTTTTAATTTTAGTTATTTTGGTGATGCCATTTACGAAAGCAATTGTAGGGAGAAGCTATGGAGCAACTGCTACCATTGTACCCTTAACTTTAGCGGCAGCTCCATTTATTGCCCGTATGGTAGAATCTTCTCTTTTGGAAGTTGAGCGAGGGGTGATTGAAGCGGCGCAAAGTATGGGAGCTAGCTTATGGGAGATTATCTGGAAGGTTTTAGTTCCAGAAGCTCGTACCTCTCTCATTGTGGGAGCGACCATCGCCCTTGGTACAATATTGGGCTATTCTGCAATTGCAGGTGCAGTAGGCGGAGGCGGTCTTGGAGATGTGGCAATACGATATGGATATAATCGCTATGAAACATCAATTATGATTGTAACGGTGGTATTACTGGTTGGCTTGGTACAAATCTTGCAAGTGATAGGAACTAGATTATCTAAAAAATTAGACCGACGAGTTACAAATTAGTATTATAGGAGAGATTATTATGAAAAAGAAAATATTTGCGTTAACTTTTGTAACTGCTTTATTAGGGACCATATTAGTAGGATGTGGCAATGGCAGTAATGATAAAACAATTAAAGTGGCAGCTTCGTCTGTACCACATGCTGAAATTTTGGAAGTAGCAAAACCCCTTTTGGAAGCAAAAGGATATCAATTAGAGGTAACTGAATTTAGTGATTACATACAGCCTAATAAAGTAGTAGAAGCTGGTGAGTTTGATGCTAATTTCTTCCAACATATT
>CAZKGP010000049.1:0-11391 GCA_964552225.1 uncultured Acetatifactor sp. | reverse complement strand
TTTAGATAATAAATCAACTCATAAATAGTGTTAATCCGAAGTAGTCATAACCATTGGTTGGATGAAACCATGTAAATAAACTCTTCTTCTCTGCTAAGCAGCAGCACATTTCTTGCTTATTTTCATCGTTAATGATAAAACAGAAGTATAGTAGGGAGATGCAATTGTAACATAGGGTAAACAATGAAGGCATTATACTTATAAGTTAATATGTATGTTGTGACAAGGATGTATCATGTATGCCAAGGCTAAAACGTGTTTATGCTTTGGATTTAGATACAGCATAACAGGAAGGTTGTGTAAAATGCGAATATTAATAATTGAAGATAATTTTGAACTTTGTGAATATATGAAAAAATCTTTGGAACAAGAAGGATTTGCTGTATATACCTCCTATTGCGGAATTGAAGGTGAGGATAAAGCGTATGTTAACGATTATGATATTCTCCTACTGGATTTAAACTTACCCGATAAGGATGGATTGGAAATTATTCGTTTTCTTCGCGCCGCCAACATTCAAACCCCTGTGATTATGATTACCGCTCGGGATACTATTTATGATCGTGCCACGGGATTAGATAGCGGAGCCGACGATTACCTAACTAAACCATTTGACTTAATTGAGCTAAAAGCTCGGATACGAGCTGTTGTAAGACGCTTTCAGGGCCGGACTAACCCATTAATTCAGATTGAGCAACTTGTAGTGAATCCACTTACTAGACGAGCTAAGTTTGATGGACAAGATATTCCTCTCTCTGTGAAAGAATTTGATATTTTGGAAGTCATTGCATCGCGATACCCCGCTGTTGTATCAAGTGAGGAAATTTCCGAGCACATCTTTGATGAAATGTATGATACCTTTTCCTCTTCTCTACGCGTCCATATTATGCGTCTTCGAAATAAGTTAGCAGATACTTCTGGTCAAGAAATTCTTAAAACTATGCGTGGAAAGGGGTATTATTTATGCTTAAAATAAAAAATAAAACGAAGTGGATTATATTACTATATTTTTTTATTATCCTGGGTTTGATTGCTGTATCTTCACTTTTATTTCATTGGAATCATACTAGCTCATCAAATAAAACTCCCCAGACTGCAATCTTTATTTTTGATGAGCAGACCTTGGAACAAACCTATAAAAATGGAATGGTTAATTTGGATATCTCAGAGATAACAAGTTATGCCACTTTAGAAAAAGATATATATCACAATATAGTAAATCAAGGAATGATATTTCTTATTATTACAAGTGTTTTTATAGGAGTTACAACGTTAGTCTTATACAATATTTTAAAAAGGCAAAATAACCAACAACTACAAGACATCATTACACATATGTGCTCCGTAGACGATTCCTCATTTCTACAATCAAACAGCGCACTTTCAAAGGGCTATCTAGAATTAGAAAAACATTTTGAAGAAAAGTTGAAAAGCTATAAAAAGCTCAGTTCATATCTTTCCCATGAGCAAAAAAATTCCATTGCCTTGCTACGGGCAAAACTTGAATATTACAAACACAGAGAATACTTAAATCAATTAGATGAATTATCTAGTAGTATAGATGATATTTTGACACTAAGTGACTTTGATGATACAGAGATGCTGATGGAAACAGATTGTATTCTTATTTGTGCGGAAACTTGTGATATGTACAGAAAACTAGGACATCATATTGATTTTTATTTTAATGAGGATGATTGTAGGATTTTAGCAAAACCGAGATGGATTATCCGTGCTGTAAGTAACATACTAAACAACGCTGTGAAATACGGGAATAATCTGCCTATTGTGCTTACAGTAACAAGGGAACAAGACACTGTCATCATCACTTTAATAGATCATGGATATGGCATCCCTGAGGAAGAGCAGTCTAAAATATTTCAAAATCATTATCGTGTAAAAGACTTACAAAAAGATGGCTATGGAATTGGACTCAGCCTTGTGTCTCATGTGTGTGATCTTTGTGGTGGATTCGTTTGGGTGGATAGCAAATTAGGTGAAGGATCAACATTTTATTTGTCTTTTCCCGCATTTGAGTTGTTGTAACATACAGGCAACATTGCCTCTTGTATACTGCAATTATTGAAAAGGAGGTAAACAATGTATATTTTAAAAAATGCTATTAAAAATCTTGGACGGAATAAAGGGCGGAATATTTTAATTGGTATATTAATTTTTCTACTGTTGTTGGTGGTATGTATATCCGTTGTCATAGAATCAGCTTCCCAAAAAATCTCAGAGGTATATAAAAGCAGTTTCCAAGTGACTGCTAACCTAAAAGTGGACTATATGAGTTTAATAAGCGGCTCAACTAACGGATTGCTGGATATTCCCTCTCCTACTCAGGAAGATTATGAGAAATTTTCTGATTCCGATTATGTAGAGGACTGCATTACTTTTGGCTCTACTGTTGTGTATGCACCAGAGGTCGTAGCCGTTGGTGAGTCTATGACTATCCAAGATAATCCAGGGATACAAATCATGGAACCTGATGGCTTTTCAGACCAATTTTACTCTGCAAATTTATCATTATATGGTTATTCTGACTTGATGTTATTGACAGATTTTATAGAGGGCAATCGAAAATTCATATCTGGTTCTGTTTTTACAGAAACAAATGAATGTGTAATAAGTTCAGAGCTTGCTGAGCAAAATGGCTTATCTGTGGGAGATTCCATTGAAACTCGTACTGCTAAAAAAGCCAATAGCCAAACATTGAACTTAACCATTTCAGGAATTTATCTGGATGCTATTCCGAACGGAGATATGGCAATACGCAATGTTACACAAAATCGCCGCAATGATATTATGGTTAGCTTTGATACGTTATTGCAGTTAAGTAGTGATAAGTATGATATCGAAGGTACTTTCGTTCTTTCAGACCCTAATGCCATTGATGCATTTACTTTAGAACTTCATGAGAAAGGGTTGGCAGATGCCTACTATATATCCTCTAACGTTGCGGATTATCAACAAGTGGCTTCCCCTGCTGAGGGTATCTCCAATATTGTTCGTGTGTTTATGACTGTGGTATTGGTACTAGGTGGAAGTATCTTATTATTTCTTTCATTGATTACCATTCGTGAACACAAATTTGAAATAGGCATCTTAAGAGCAAAAGGAATGTCTAAAATAAAAATTGCTATTTTATTTTTAACAGAAAACTTCGCCATAATATTGACTTGTATGATATTTGCAATGTCAATTGGAATTTTGGTGGCTCAGCCCGTATCAGATATGCTTCTGCACCAACAACTTGAAGAACTTGATAAGCAACAAGATAGTCAGAATAATTATTATCAAGGACTTTTTATATCCGATGATTCTCCCAATAAGACATTCGGAAATAATGCCCAAAACTTAGCCCCCATTACAAGGATTCCAGTTGAGTTAACTAAAAGTAACATCTTATCCATTTCTTTTTTCTCCATAACATTATGTGTTCTAACAAGTTTGGCAGGTGTTATTTATATTTCTAAAAATGAACCTATGAAGATTTTAATGGAAAGGAGCTAACATAATTATGCTTACAATGAATCGAGTATCCTTTGGATATCAAACAAATAAAATGGTATTGAATCATATCTCAGCCAACTTTCAAGCAGGTAAAGTATATGTAATTATGGGAAAATCGGGAGCTGGTAAAAGTACCTTGCTCTCCCTATTATCTGGTCTTGATATCTGTACGAAGGGAGAAATTCTCTATCATGGTAACAATTTATCATATATAAACCGAAATGCTTATCGTGCCAAAAACATTGGTATTGTTTTTCAGGGCTATAATCTACTAATCAATGCCACTGCTGTTGACAATGTTATGTTGCCAATGGAAATCAGCGAAAAGAAAATATCCAACATCAAGAAAACAGCCTATGCCCTCCTTCAAGATGTTGGAATAGATAAACAAATGGCTGGGAGAAAAGTTCTCAAGCTTTCAGGTGGTGAGCAACAGCGAATTGCCATTGCCAGTGCCATCGCACCTAACCCTGATATTATCATTGCAGACGAGCCAACTGGTAATTTGGATGGTGAAACAGAACAAGAAATAATGAATATTCTTTTAGGGTTAGCACACCAACATAATAAATGTGTGATCATCGTTACACACTCCAGAGAAGTGGCAAAATATGCCGATGAGCTTTGGGGATTATCAAAGGGGAATCTGAACTTTGTAAAAAGATAATATAGCGATAATAATGGTACATTATGTGCGCACAATAATATTTTTCAACCAAATTCCCTTTTTTACCAAAACAACTCCTGCAATCAACTTAACTATTTCAGCCAATTGACACACCAAATAAATATAAATAATAGGTAAATCTGTAAAACGTGTTAAGCAGCAGGCTAGCGGTATATTAATAATCCATAGATTTAAACTGTCATATAAAAAGGAAACTATGGAATTCCCCCCCCGCGCGTATTGTAAAGAAAGCCACATGAGTGAAGGCTGAAATAGGTAAGCAAAAAGCTAAAACATACATAAAGTTGGTTGCCAGATTACGCACCTCCCCAGAGGTATTATATATTTGAGGCAGAATAGGGGCTATCATGAACAATAATATTCCCATAATAAAACTCCCCATAATTGCTATAAAGAAAAGCTTATTATTAGAATCTCTTGCTTCTTCCATTTTCCCTGCGCCCAGCAATTGACCGATTATTATTGCCACACTGCCGCCTATTGACATATAAACCACTGTAAATATACTATAGATTGCAGTGGCGATATTTAATCCCGCTACTACATTGATACCTCTTAAGGAATAACATTGAATCATAATTACGCTTCCTATTGACCAGAAAAGTTCATTTGTCATTAAAGGTAAGCCCTTTTTAATAATTTGTTTCCTTAAATATCTATTCGTATTAAAGTTTCTAAATGCTCCTATGATGAACTGGAATTTATTTTTTCTCATATGTACTGGAATCATAATTATGAAACATTCCAAAAATCTAGCTATCACAGTTGCAATTGCACCTCCTTCTACCCCTAATTCTGGGAACCCAAATTTTCCAAAAATCAAACAATAATTAAGTACAGTATTTGAAACAATCGCAGCTATACTTGCAAACATGGGAAGTAAAGTTTCACCCATATCTTTAATTGTACTAGTATAAACTTGAGTAATTGCAAAGGGAATTAAACTAAGCAATAATATTGTTAAATACTTTTTGCCATATAATAACGTTACTTCTATCGAAACGCCATTGTCTTGTGAATGTAAAAATAGTAATATCAACTGCTCTCCAAATATTCCAAAGATAATAATTGCAGCTATGGCTAAAAGAAAACAACTTAATAATCTGAATTTGAATGTGTCCTTTAGTCCTTCGATATCATTATTCCCATAAAACTGAGCTCCAAAAATACTTCCACTTGCAACAATACCAATGAGGCATGTAAAAAAAACAAAATGTAATTGATTGGCTATTGCTACTCCAGACATAGCTTCTGTTCCGATTTGCCCTACCATAATATTGTCAACGAAACCAACCATATAAGTAAGTGCACTTTGAATCACAATGGGCAAAGAAATTTTCATAACTCTTTTATAGAATACCTTATCTCCTATCATCTTCATACTAATCTCCTCCATTATATGCTGTATATTGCCATTTTCATAAATATATAAAATAATATTTTTTGACAAGCAACTTAACTTTATTATATACTTTATGGTATAAAGTTAAAGAAACCATATTGTTTTAGAATAACACAATATTGCTTTTTTAATAAAACTGAAATAGTATCTTTGAGGAAGGAAATGATAATAAATGAATGAGATAACATACGAGTTGCATAATGATCTTAATCCTGATTTTCCATTAATTTTCGGTTATAGAACCTTGTCAGCTAATCATGCCAATGATGTGTACCTTCATTGGCATGATTGTATTGAATTGATTTATTGTACTTCTGGAGAAGGCTGGGTACTTTCAGGTACCAATCCCATTACCATAAAAGAGGGAGATTTGATTATTGTCAATTCTGGTAATATACATGATTTATTTTCAGAAACAGACTGCAGTGTTTATTCTCTTAATCCTGGTAATGCGCTATTTGCTCCCTTTCACTTAGAACCACATCAATTTTCATTTCAGGAAAAAATAAATGACGAGAATGTAACAGCAGCTTTTAGACGTATTATTTCAGAAATGACTTTGACAAAAGATAATTTATATAAACAGGCTGTACATATTGAAATAGTATCCCTTGTACTCACCTTGCTACGTGAATACACTATTTGTAACAATCTTATACCCCAACCAAATGAAGACCGCAGAATCTTTATGGTAAAGCAGGCGATTTGTTACTTACGAGAACATCTTCAAGAACCTGTCACAATTGAAGATATATGCACACATATTGGTTATAGTAAATTTTACTTATGTCGCTCTTTTAAGGAAGTCACGGAATTTACTATTACACAATATACTAACCGCCTACGGTGCCAACACGCTAGAAATCTACTGAGGTGCGGTAAGTATAATGTAAATGAAAGTGCTGCATTAAGTGGATTTTCTAATAATTCTTATTTTTCAAAAACATATAAATCAATTTTTGGTGTACTTCCTTCTCAAAGAACTTGAGGATATACTGTTTATACCAATATCCATACAAGAATAGAGGAAATTGGTACACAACGGACCATCGGTATGAACAAGGGAATGCTTTATAAGACCTTTTTATGGGAAAGCGTATATTATGGTATTTTTGCCGCCATACTTGGTAGCGTTGGAGGATATGTTTGTTCTGTTTTGGCTAAAGCCGCCAACACAGGCACTTTACAGCTTATTGCCGTACCCTTTATACCCATTTTACAGGCAACTGCCCTCTCCATAATTGCTTGCATTTTAGCAGCCTGTTTACCATTAAAAAAAATTGCCTCAATGGACATTGTAAGCTCCATTGAAGCAATTGAATAATTAGGACATATCCACGCCCTCCAATTCAAGTAGCTTTCGTTTCATTTGAATGCCACCAGCATAACCTGTTAAGCTGCCATTGGAACCTACTACCCGATGGCAGGGAATAATGATAGAAATAGGATTATGCCCTACAGCACCACCTACCGCCTGACTTGACATACTTTTTTTACCCATTTTTGTAGCTATTTTTTTAGCAATATGGCCGTAAGTAATTACTTCACCATACGGAATTTCACAAAGAATCTTCCACACTCCTTGTCGAAATTCACCCCCAATGGGTGCAAGTGACAGTTCAATAATGTTGGGTTTCTCACCCGCAAAATATCTATCCAACCATCTCTTTGTAATATTAAATAAAGGAATATCATCATTCGTAATCATGGTTTCAGATATGGTTGCCCCATAATATTTTTGCCCCTCTGTCCACAAGCCGACAAGGTTTTTCCCGTCACCGTCACATGCAAGCGTGATAGCCCCTATAGGTGACGGGTATATTGTTGAATAATACATTTAATGTCCCTCCTCTATAGTAATCTCAAGAGCATCCATTAGATTTCCTTCCGAATCTGTATACCTATAAACCTGCTTATAATCTGGATTAATAAAAGTATCATCATCACTAATGTCTCCAAGATAATTAAAAATATATATGGAAATGTATTACCATTATTGTCAGCAGGATTGATCGTAAATATATGGATGGCTAAATTCCACATAAAATGATATGTCATTGCTGATACTAGATTATTATTTGTGCATTCCATTAAAAAGCTATATATATAACTTTCAATAATACAGCTAATTAAAAACAATAAAATTGGAACCTGCATCCCATTCATTAAGAAAAAATGGTAATGCCACATGCACCACACCATACCAACTATAAAAGGAACTAGCCATTTAGAAATCCCCTTCATTTTAAGAAATGGTTCTAAAAACCCTCTCCAGCCAAGTTCTTCTGCGACTAATGCCCATAATATAACAATAAATTGGATGAATGAAATACTACCTAATTTAAAATCAACTTTAAATAGAATACAGTAGAGCAATTTTGCTAAAAACATTGTTGAAAATGCAATAATAACGGGAAGAACTACTGCCGTTACTAAATGCTTAGAGTGAAACATTTTCTTAAAAAACTCCTTGACTCTTCTGTTTATACTAATAATGGTAATTGTGGCAATGGTTGGTGAAGCGGCTTGGATGCCATAAAGAATAAAATTAATTGAAGTATTGGTTATCGCTGACTGCATTATAATAGATATGAAAGGAAGCAGAAAAGTAATCAGCAAAAATATGGCCATTTTCCCCCAATCGAATGGTTTTCCCCCGTCTTTAATATTATCTGTAATATTCATTCTCTGGATTCTCCTAATTCATAATATGATACCAAGGTCAAAATACCTTTTTACCCCTACATTATTTCATTATATCAAATACATAGTGTGCACACCACCGATATTTGAACACAAAAAGACAGATTATATATCTGTCTTTTTTGAATGTAATATTCTATATTCCTTTGTTTACTATTTATTTCTTATCATCCAATTTAAAGCCACTTATTACATCCCATAGAGATTTTGTACTACTATCTACTGTACTACTGGTATCTTTAATATTTTCCATATTGTCCATAATAGATGTAGTAGATGCAGATAACTCTTGCGTAGTAGCTGCGTATTCCTCAGATGCAGCAGATAAGTTCTGCAATAAGTCGTTCATTGTTGAAAAATTTGATTCCAGCATACTATTTACATTTTCTAATGTAGTAATTTCAACATTTACGGTTTTAATGTTATTTACGATTTCTACGTATTTGTCTCTCGTATTAATTACACTGTCATTTTGGTTTTCCACACCTTCCTTTACCACAACACTTTGTTTGTTTGCATGCTCTGTATTTTGCTGTAGCTCTGATAGCATAACATCGATATCCTTTACAGATCTGGCTGATTGTTCAGAAAGTGCTTTTATTTCGGAAGCTACAACTGCGAATCCGGCTCCAGCGGTTCCAGCCCTTGCAGCTTCTATGCTAGCATTTAAAGATAATAAATTGGTCTGGTTGGCAATTTGGGAAATCAAACTGCTGGCCTCCCCTATTTTTTGTGTACTTTGCGTGATGCCTTCTATTATTTTAAATATACTGTCGAACGCCACGTTATTATTTTCTGTGATATGTATAAGTTCGTTGATTATTTCCATGCCAATATTGGTGGCTTGCTCAATCTGTCCACTGACCGCAGTTAATGTTTCTGTAGTTTTTACACTATCCTCCATTACTTCATTTAGCACTAACATCTCTCTAGTGGCCTGATCTGTATCACTAGCCTGATTAGAAGCTGCCTTGGCAATATCTGCAACAGTAATCTGAATGCAACCCAAAGATTCATCTGCTAACGCAGTATTGGTATGCATATTTTGGGAGGCTTCCACTAGTTCATCGGAGGAATCCTTTAAATCTGTCATAATATTCTTAAGTGTATCATACGTAGTGCTTACTGCTTTAGACAGAGTTCCAAGCTCATCTGTTGTATCTAGCTGATGAGGTAGGAAAGATAAGTCCTTATCTGCAAGTTTTTTCATATCTATTGTTATGTTCTTTATATTTTTACTGAGATATAAGGCAACCATTAAAGCAATTACAATGGCAACTACAAATACTACTACAATAATGATTGAAGTGTTACGTATGCTGGTCTGGATACTTTCTTTAAGATATGTACTTTCGTATACACTGTACATTGCCAGTAAATCTGTAATGGAATTAATGTGCTCCCTTGTCTGGTCGAATAGTTCTTGCTTTAACTGAAAATCGCCTTCACCAGATGAAATATTATATGCATCCTTGTATTTTGCAAAATCAGTCATAAAATCATTCTCGATATCCTTAACGGATTTACTCCAGCTTTCAGATTGTTCTGCTTCGGCATCAGCCGTTTTACCTGTGAGGCGATATAGTTCCTTTAGATTATACTCATTATAAAATTTTGTATCTTCTTTAATAATTGCGAGTGCTTGCTCAAAGCGTTCCATTGTTTGGGAAGCATTATCTTCATAATCTGCAATTAGGGCGTTAGATTCCTCTGGAGACTTATCTTCCTTGTAATAGTATGTAGTCTCTGCAACATCCGCCTGATAAAAATCTCTATCACAATTCAACAAGAGATTGTTGGATTCATAGAGCTGATTATAGTAAATATCTGTTGCTTGATTATAGATTTCTAGCTGTTGGTTATTATAGAATACTGCCTCAAAAATCATGGTTGCAATTAACGGTATAATCATTATACTCAGTTTAAATGCAATGTTCCTGTTTCTAATCATAAAAAACCCCCTTGCCTATAATTTTCCCATTTATATTATTAAAGTATACAGTTATTATATATCACAATATGACAATTTACTACACAATTTTATTTTTTATATACAAATCTTGTATTTAAAGTGTGAAATCAAACAATTATTATCCAATTTAATAATAAAGATAATTGCAAACAAAATATAAGGCTGTATAATATGATTATATGATGTTCTGAGGAGGAGTTTGCTAGTGGTAGGTATATATGATTGGTTTGGATATGATGTTCCTATTAGAGATAGATATAAAATTATAAAAGAAGCTGGATTTGATAATGTAATGCTATGGTGGAGCGATGGATTTGGAAGAGGAGAAGGGTATCAGGAAGGTGTGCAACATGCAAGAAATGCAGGACTATTTATAGAGAATATACATACTCCCGTTCAAGAACAAAATTTTTTGTCATTTTATAATATTGATGGAGAAAGCGTATTTGAGTGTTACTTACAATGTATTAAAGATTGTTCAGAATTTGAAATACCATCAATGGTAATCCATTTGCCGAATGACAATTGTCGATTGAATAGACTGGGACTGGAAAGAGTTAAAAGAATAACTAATCAAGCAGAGAGATTAGGGGTAAATATTGCCTTTGAAAATCTAAGAAATATTTATAATTTAGAACTTATTTTAGATACTATCAATTCTAATAGAATAGGTTTTTGCTATGACAGTTGCCATCATATAAATTATGCTAGTGATAATGATTTGCTGAGAAAATATGGAAATCGTTTAATGGCTTTACATTTACATGACAATGGTGGAGAAAGAGATCAACATCAATTACCTTTTGATGGATTTATAAATTGGGAAGTAGTAATGAACAAAATTGCCCTTACTGAATATAATGGGGCCACTACTTTAGAGCCTATGAATTGGGGATATGAAGATATATCAATTCATGAATTCTTAAGTCGAGCATATACTAAAGCTATAAAATTACATGATATGAGAGTTCATAGTAGCATTTTCTAATACCTTATTATCAAATACATCGTCCACCATAACAACCACCGCAGCCACTACAAAAAGATAATAGCATATTGGCCCAACATAATTTTACACAAATATCGCTACCTTGGTTTTTGGGATATCCA
>CAZKGP010000048.1:0-11422 GCA_964552225.1 uncultured Acetatifactor sp. | reverse complement strand
TGCGGGATAAATACCAAGTTCCACGATAGAACGTGACAATACAGTGGTTGCATCCAAATGCGCAAAGGTAGTTGCTGGTGCTGGATCAGTCAAGTCATCTGCTGGTACATAAACAGCCTGAACAGATGTTATAGAACCATTTTGTGTAGAAGTAATACGCTCTTGTAATGCTCCCATCTCCGTCTGCAAAGTAGGCTGATAACCAACTGCTGATGGCATACGTCCTAACAAAGCTGACACTTCACTACCCGCCTGTGTAAAACGGAAAATATTATCAATAAATAACAATACATCTTTCCCGCCTTTATCACGAAAGTATTCAGCCATAGTCAAACCAGTTAGTCCTACACGCATTCTCGCTCCAGGTGGTTCATTCATTTGTCCAAATACCATTGTTGTTTTATCTATAACACCAGATTCCTGCATTTCATGGTATAAATCATTACCCTCACGAGTACGTTCACCAACACCTGTAAATACAGAGTATCCGCCATGTTCTGTTGCAATATTACGTATCAATTCTTGAATTAATACCGTTTTTCCTACACCCGCACCACCAAATAGACCAATTTTACCACCTTTTTGATAGGGACATAGCAAGTCTACTACCTTAATACCTGTTTCAAGCAATTCGGTTTCTGTGGATTGCTCTTCAAATTTCGGTGCCGCTCTATGGATAGGTAGATACTCTACTCCCTCTGGAGCCGGCTTATTGTCAATAGGCTTACCCAGAACATTAAAAATACGGCCTAATGTGTTTTCCCCTACTGGTACAGTAATAGGTGCTCCTATCGCATTCGCATCCATCCCTCTAACCAGTCCGTCTGTAGGTCCCATGGCAATGCATCTTACGGTATCATCACCCAAGTGTTGGGAAACTTCGACAGTCAATTCTACTCCATCTTTGCATGGAATCACAATTGCTTCGTTAATTTCCGGCAATTTACCCTCATCGAAACGGACATCAAGAATTGCACCAATAATTTGAGTGATTTTTCCTTTATTCATTTCTGCCATTTTGCGTGTTCCTTTCTCAACTTTCATACCGGGCTATGATATAGCCTCAGCACCGGCTATAATTTCTGTCAATTCCTGTGTAATAGAGCCCTGTCTCGCTCTGTTATATTTTAATGTTAGGTCATCAATCATATCTTCTGCATTGCTAGTCGCTGAATCCATGGCTTGCATTCTGGCTCCATTTTCACTTGCAACAGATTCCATCATCGCACCATAAATTAAACTAGTAACATATTTCGGTATAATCATATTCAGTGCATCTTCCTCTACAGGTTCAAAATTCATCAGCACTCTATTGCTTCTCTGAATTTCCTCAGTGGAGATATCCTTTTCGGAATGATCCTCTTGATCTACTGGTAGAAGCTTCAATAAAGTAGGATGATGGCTTACTGTACTCTTAAAAGAGGTATATGCAAGGTAGATTTGTCCTATTTCCCCTTCTGCAAATGCTTTCAAAAGTTTAGTGCATAAACTTACTGCATCTACATATATGGGACTCTCTATCACTTCAGACATGTCTAACTTAATCTCATATCCTGCTCTTTGTAACGCATCTTTCCCTTTATTACCTACTGCATAGACAACCACATTATTGGGATTCCAACCATTATGTTGCTTAATAAGCTTCACAATATTGGAATTGTATCCTCCTGCAAGTCCCCTATTTGAGGTAATTGCAATCACTGCAATTTTATCAGAAGTGCTTGGTACTAAATACTTATGATTAATATGTCCAACGCGAGATAATATGTTATTAACCGTTTTATACATGCTATCAAAATACACTTTTGAACGTTCTGCATTTGCTCTTGCATGTTGCAATTTAACAGTCGAAACGAGCTTCATGGCTTTTGTTATCTGCTGGGTGCTTTGTATACTACCCTTACGACGTTTAATGTCACGCATTGATGCCATAATTCCCTCGCCTTCCGCCACACTATCTGTGACACACTACTCTACATTCTTTTAAATTCGTTGATTGCCTGCACTAATATTTTTTCTGTTTCTTCAGAAATTTCTTTTTCTTCTGCAATGTTATTAGGAACATCAGGATACTTAGTATCCAAGAATGCAAAAAACTCTTTTTCAAATTCAGTAATATCTTTAGTTGGAATATCAAGTAAAAGCTTGTTAGTTACAGCATAAATAATAATAGTTTGATACTGTACGGGCATAGGTTGATATTGAGGCTGTTTCAGCACTTCTTTGATTCTCTCACCTTGAGCCAGTTTTTCTTTTGTATCAGCATCTAACTCTGAACCAAATTGTGAAAATGCTGCCAACTCTCGATACTGAGCCAGTTCCATACGAATAGGTGCCGCAATCTTCTTCATAGCTTTAATTTGTGCAGCTCCACCAACACGTGATACTGATAAACCAGCATTAACAGCAGGTCTGAAACCAGCATTAAACATTTCAGTTTCCAAATAAATCTGCCCATCTGTAATTGAAATAACATTGGTAGGAATATATGCAGATACATCTCCTGCCTGTGTTTCAATAATCGGCAAGGCAGTCAAAGAGCCGCCACCATATTCATCACTCATTCTAGCTGCACGCTCTAATAATCTGGAGTGAAGATAAAATACATCTCCTGGATATGCTTCACGTCCTGGTGGACGACGAAGAAGTAAAGAAAGTGTACGATAAGCCATAGCATGTTTACTCAAATCATCATAAACCACTAATACATCTTGTCCATCTTCCATCCACTCTTCTCCAATGGCACATCCAGAATATGGAGCAATATATTGTAATGGCGCCAAATCACTTGCTGTCGCTACTACAATGGTACTATAGGACATTGCACCATTCTCTTCTAATGTTTTAACAATATTGGCAACGGTAGATGCTTTCTGACCGATTGCAACATAGATACATTTTACATTTTGTCCCTTTTGATTAATGATTGTATCAATAGCAATGGCAGTTTTACCTGTTTGACGATCTCCAATAATTAACTCACGCTGGCCTCTTCCAATGGGAACCATAGAGTCAATTGCCTTAATACCTGTTTGCAATGGAGTATCAACACTTTTTCTAGTAATAACGCCACTTGCCACACGTTCTATCTGGCGGTATTTATCTGTTGAAATAGGGCCTTTTCCATCAACTGGCTGTCCTAATGCATTAACAACTCTTCCAAGCAAAGCATCACCTACAGGAACTTCAACAACTCTTCCTGTTGTTTTAACAATGTCGCCTTCGTTAATACTTTTTTGACTTCCTAATAAAACAGCACCTACATTATCTTCCTCTAGATTAAGCACCATACCATACACATCTCCTGGGAATGCAAGAAGCTCTCCTTGCATGGCATGTTCCAGTCCATGTACACGTGCAATACCGTCAGCTACTTGGATAACGGTACCTATATCAGATACCTCCAATTCTGACGCGTATTTCTTAATTTGATCCTTAATCACTGAACTTATCTCTTCTGGTCTTAAATTCATGGATCTGTACGCACCTTTCTTCCACGTTTTAGCTCTTATATCAGCCTAACTGGATTTGTAATAATTGTTTTGTCAAATTGTCTAATTTAGTTCTAACGCTACTATCTATTACCCTGTCTTTTATTACAATAATCATACCTGCAATAATGGCAGTATCCACTTGATAATCTATCTCCATTTTCTCATAGGATGTAGTTGCTATCAGCCTTTCATATACTTCATTTTTCTGAGTAGCGCTTAACTCTACTGCTGTTACAACTTTAGCAACACCTTTTTTCTGCACTTCTTTCATTTTATCTACAAAATAAATGAAAATAGATTCCAGTTCTTTATAACGTTCTTTTTCAATAATAATAGTTAAAAATCCTAACATTTCAGCACTGATATATTTTTTAAATATGCGGTCTAGCATTTCTGCTTTTTCCTTTTTGGCAATGCTAGGATGTTTAAAAAGTTTATCTAATTCTGGATTCTCCTGAAGTATAGAACGAATCTCGTCTATTTCTTCTAAAAACAATTCCTCATGACCTTCTTCAATAGCAAGCTCAAACAGAGCCTCTCCATAGGTCTTTGAAACTAACTTAGCCATGTGTTCTCACCCATTTCCTTCAGAGTTTCTTCAATTAAGCTATTCTGAACCGTTGTATCAATTGAGGCGGTAACTACTTTGCTGGCCATCAAAGATGCAACGGTAATCATTTCTCTCTTTACCTCATCTGCTATCTTCTTCTTCTCTAGCAATGCCTCACTTTGAGCTCTTTCAATAATAAGCGCCGCCTCTTCTTTGGCTCTTGCCACAATGCGACTTTCACTTTCCAAAGCTCTTTTCCTAGCTTGATTTAATATTAACTCTGCTTCTTTATCGATGTTAACAATTTTGCTTTCATATTCATCTTTTAATTCCAGTGCTCTTTCTAAATTATCTTTTGCATCATCAATTTCATCTTTAATTTTATCTTGGCGTTTTTTTAACACTTGCCTTGCTGGATTAAACAGAAAATAGCTCATTGCCATTACTAAAAAAAGTACTGCAATAAGAGTCAATACCGAGTCCGCTATCAATTGAAAATTAAAGTTAAAAAGATAATCCATGGATTCGCTCACTGTTAAAAGTATCATTCTCTGCCTCCTTTCTTCTATTGTTTCAATAGACTTGTATTGAAGGCTACCAAGTTAAAGGTTTTACGAATAATAGTAAGAACGCAATCAGCAAACCATACAAACCAGTTGTCTCAGCAACCGCCTGACCTAAAAGCATGGTTGAAGTAATATCAGATTTCGCACCTGGGTTACGTCCTACTGCTGCCGCTGCATGACCTGCCGCGATACCCTGTCCAACACCAGGACCAATACCTGCAATAAGTGCTAAACCTGCTCCAATAGCAGAACATCCTAAAATAAAGTTTTCATTAAATTCCATGTTGTTTTCCTCCTAAATTATGATTTGGTTAACCCAATTTTTTATTTTTGTTATTTTTACCGACTTTTAGTCGGATGTAACACGCTTCTTATAAAGTATTTACACCTCATCCCCAATAGAATTGGAAATATACGTCATTGTCAACATACAGAATACATACGTTTGAATTGCACCTGAAAACAAGTCAAAATATATATGCAATACTGCCGGCCAAATAGTTGCAAACCAGCCAAGCAGACCATAGATTAGTGCCATCATTACTACTCCAGACAAGATATTAGCAAACAAACGTAATGATAATGATATTGGTACTGCTATTTCACTAACCAAATTGATCGGGAACCATATTGGCAACCATGGTGGTAGCGGAGAACACATATCTACCCAAATATCCTTTGGCTTGTTATATTTAAATTGATTAAAGCGAATCATTGTAAAGGTCAATAGACCAAGCGGTAATGTTACACCATAATCTGCTGTTGGAGGACGCAAACCCAGTAATCCTGAAATATTACTAAACAGTATAAAAATAAAAATTGTTCCTACATAGTTGTTAAATTTAGGTGCGTTTTTCCCCATAGAACTGCCTACCATATTATCCAATTTTTCAACAATTAGTTCTACTACATTTTGAAATCCAGTAGGAACTTCTACCGCCTTTTTCATAGCTTGTCCAGCTACAATTGAAAATCCCACAAGAATAAGTATTACTATTAAAATGCATACATGACTTGTTGTTATCCACACTTCCTGTCCAAAAAATTTATACTTAAAAATACCATGAATCATAAAATCTATTTGGGAAGATGTCGATAACAGTATTCTTTGACACATACCATCACCTCTTTCTTATTTTATTATGTTTATTAATTATTTTCATGTTCTACTAATGGGTGCGGAATGGGATCTTCCTCATTAAAGAATTTATTGCTTAGTTTATGTGTAAAGGGCTCAATCAATGCTGCTATTTTCAAACTCATAAATCCCATAAATATCACCAAGGGATTTATGGTCTCTGTCTTAACTGCAATTAATATAATAACGAAAAACATGAAATAACGGAATAGATAACCTCTTAAAGCAATACCTCCTGCATTTGCTCCTGATTCAAGCGCCCTTTCTAGAGTTCGATTCATATGGTAAGCACTAACCATTGCTGTTATAATTCCTAACCAAAGGCTTAAAGCATAAATTACTTGATTTTTAACAATGAATGCTCCTATTATTTGGCATATAAGACCGAAAAATATAATTCCTATATACATTTCTAATAATGTTCGATTCTTACTTTTTAGTGTTTCCATTAAGTTCATTTCTATCAGCACTCCTTTCTATATCCTTTTCTGCAACATCTTTATTATCACAGTCTGCCTCAGAGTTAGTATATACTCGTTTTGCCAGTCGATACGCATTTTGAGCACCAGCAATAACTCCAACAAAAAAAAGAATAATCATAATATATGACGTGCCTAATTTTCTATCTAAATAAAGACCTAACGCAGACATCATACAAATAGCAACCAACATATTAATGCCTATTTGCGTTATTAAGGTTAAAGAACGGAATACACTTTTATCAAAACCCTTCTTAGGTTTCATTTCGTTAGCACCTCCATAAATCTTGTGCTTTTAAATTTATATAAATTAAATTCATATGATAAAGTATATCTAAAATATGGCAATTTGTCTAGTAAAATACGTATATTATCAGATTTTTTATTCATATTTCATTGACTGACACAAAACTTCAGAGTAGTATGGGAATATAAAGATTTGTAATGAATTATATATCCCATGAAAGGACTTAGTATGAAGGAGCTTAAAATATACCGCAAACGCATTATTCCACAAGAATGTATTCTTTTAAAAGACGATATTATTGTAAAGCAAACCAAGGATATCATTATTACGACTTGGAATACACTGAATCACAAGATTGCTTTTCATCATGGTTGCTCTTGCTATTTCTTAAAGGATGGTATTAAGGTTAGTAAATTTTATCGTGCTGATAACTCACTTTTATATTGGTATTGTGATATTGTAGATTACGAATTTAACGAAGAAGAAAATGCACTTATTGTTACTGATTTATTAGCAGATGTGATTGTCGATCCCCAAGGTATTACCCGAGTGTTAGATTTGGATGAACTTGCCGATGCACTTGAACAAGGACTTCTGAATAAAGACCTGTTAAAAAAATCTCTTCGACGACTAAATAAGCTATTAACTATCATTTATAAAGATAAGTTTGATAGACTTCAATCCGAAATAAATAATCTTGGGCTATAGTTGCCCAAGATTATTATTTAATAGAAAATATGTCCACCAATTGAAATACCCGAAAGTCCTTCCACAGGAGTTCTAAAATAAACACAACCTCCAACATTAGTAATTCCAGACATTGCTTCATCCGCCGCTCTATAACAACTTGCAGTTGCTTTATTAGAAGCAAGCGCAAGGTCTAATCTCCCACTTCCTACTGGCGAAAATTGCTTATTCTGATAAATAACACCTACTACAGAGTCTGGATAAATAGAACTTAACACTCTATTAATAACAACAGCACCTACTGCTAATTGCCCAGCATATGATTCACCACCAGCTTCACAATAAATCAAGTTAGCAAGCAAATGTCTATCTCCTTCTGCAAAGGTCACTTCTGAAATATCTCTCCATTTTGCATTGGCAGCTTGTTGAGACATAGCAAGCTCTTTTGCATACTGCTCTTTTAAAGACTCAATATTTCTATCTTTTTCAGCCATTGCCGCTTCAATTTCTAATGCTTTTTTTTCTTCATCATCAATTTGATTGGCATAATGTGAAATTTTCTGACTCGCATCATTAACCAAAGTCATTACCTTGTTCTTCTCTGCTTCAGCTTCGGCTTTCTGACCTTCTAATTCATTCTTATATGATAGGAGTTCTGCTTCTTGAGTCTCAATATTCGTCTGCGCTACCTTATACTCCTCCAGCATTCTATTATCATAATCTGCAATTTTTTTAAAGTTTTCAGTAGATGTGAGAAAATCTGAAAATGAAGTTGCTTTTAAAAACATCTTTATATATGTAAGAGATTCCTCTTCTTTATTTTCGTAATTATACCGAATTCTTTCCTTCATTCGCTCATATTGCAGTTCTTTTGTTGCAATGGCTTCTTCTAATGCTAATTGGGTATCTATAATATTTTGCTCTGTTGTAGCAATAGTAGACTCTAGCTTACTAAGTCTCTCGCTTACTTTAGTTAATTCGCTGTTTAACGCCTTTAGTATCCCACTAACATTTGCATGTTCCCCCTTTAAACCTTCTAATTCTTTTTCAGTCTGATCTAAATTGCCTTCTAATTCTTTTTTTTCTTGTTGTTCTTGATTTAGCTTATCTAAAGTGGATGTTGCATAGGAAAAAGACGGTATGGTTCCCGTCGCAATTACAATGGTAAGTATGACCGCCAATATTCTCTTTAACTTATACCAAGTTTTAGCCTTCACATTAAAAACCTTTCTTTCGCTATTTCACTTCTAAGTCATTATACTTCCAAAATAATATTGCGACCCGATTTAGTGTAATACTCATACTTAATTTTTGCTGCATCAAACATTTTCCTGGATGCTATATTGGCGGGGGTTCCATTGTACTTGTCATCTCCATATACTACAGTTTTAATTCCCGCCTGTATAATTGCTTTTGCACACTCATTACAAGGGAAAAGAGAGACATATAATTTTGTTCCCTCTAAAGAGCCTCCTCTATAATTTAAAATTGCATTTAACTCGCTATGTGTAACAAATGGATACTTAGTATCTAGCATTTCGCCTTCTCGGTCCCACGGGAAGTCATCATCAGAGCATCCACAAGGAAAACCATTATATCCGATAGATAAAATCTTATTATCGTCACTTACAATACACGCACCTACTTGTGTTCCAGGATCTTTTGAACGCATTCCTGCCAATTGGGCAACTCCCATAAAGTACTCATCCCAAGAAATATAATCTGTTCTCTTTTTGCTCATCTGTTTCTCTCCTTCGCTATTTTGTCCCAAATATACGATCACCGGCATCGCCCAGGCCTGGGACAATGTAGCCGTGACTATTAAGCTTTTCATCTAAGGCTCCAACAAACATATTTACATCAGGATGACATTCCTGCATCTTTTTAACGCCCTCTGGTGCTGCTATAATGCATAAAAAATGAATATTTTTACAACCTTTATCTTTGAGCATTTGGATTGCTGCTACAGAGGAACCTCCCGTTGCCAACATAGGGTCTACTACAAAAATTTCTCTTTCAGCACAGTCTGAAGGTAATTTGCAATAATACTCTACTGGCATCAAAGTATCAGGATCTCTATATAAGCCAATATGACCAACTTTGGCTGTGGGAATTAAACTTAACATTCCATCTACCATACCAAGGCCTGCTCTAAGTATAGGAATAATAGCCAATTTTTTACCACTTAATTGTTTTACAGCTGTTTTACATATTGGTGTTTCTATTTCAACATCAGTTAAACGTAAATCTCTTGTTGCTTCATAACAGATTAGCATAGCAATTTCACTTATCGCCCCTCTGAAATCTTTTGTTCCTGTTTCTTTTCTTCTAATCAATCCGATTTTGTGTTGAATTAAAGGGTGATCCATTATAACAAGTTTTGCCATCTTCTCCTCCCAAATACCATTTACGCTACTTTCTTTCTAGTAGTTTACCACTTTTCGATTAAATCAATTCTATTTTGGTGTCTTTCTTCCCCTGAAAATTCAGTATTTATAAAAGTATCTACAATATCCATCGCAAGGTTTTCACCAACAATTCCTGCACCGATAGCTAATACATTTGCATCATTATGAAGTCTGGTCATTTTAGCAGAGAATGTATCACCGCACAATGCGCAACGCACTCCCGGAATTTTATTGGCAGATATACTAATTCCAATGCCTGTGGTACAAATTACAATTCCCATTTCACAAGTTCCATCAGATACTGCTTGTCCTACTGCCTGTCCAAATACAGGATAATCACAAGAATCAATACTATCACATCCCATATCCTTATATTGAATATTTTTATCCTCTAGAAATTTAATTACCTTTTTCTTTAAATCATATCCGCCATGATCACTTCCAATTGCTATCATTGCTCTTCCTCCCTTAAATCGATTACTTTATGTCCTGCTGCCTTTAATAGGCGATTCATAATTGCTTGTCCAAAACCTTCTGTGGAAAATGATTCTGAATAGATTTTTACTACTTCTTCTTCATCAAATTCTCTTAATATTGTAAATAAATGCTTGGCTATACCAAGTTCATCAAATCGGCTTCCTACACTTTTTATTACATCTGCATGGTAGTATTGTTGTACCTCATCTGTTCCAATAACACCAACCTTTTCGCCCATTTTCATAGCATTTTGAGCTTCTGCATTAATATATTGTATCACTTTTTCAGGAGTTCCCTTAACAATAATCAATTCTCCCTTTGGTGCATAATGTCTGTATTTCATCCCTGGGGCTTTTGGTGCTTGTCCTTCACCATCTTGTAATATGGTCATATCTGTCTCAACAACACCCAACACTTTTGATAACATTTCTTGTGTAACATATCCTGGACGCAAAATCTGAGGTGGTTTTACTGTCAGGTCAATAATAGTAGATTCCAATCCAATTCCCACTTCACCCCCATCGATAATCATATCAATTCGTCCAGTCATATCCTCTGCTACATATTTGGCTAGTGTTGGACTTGGTTTCCCAGATGTATTGGCACTTGGCGCCGCCACATATCCCCCACTATAAGCAATCAATTTCTGTGCTATAGGGTGAGAAGGCATACGAACAGCCACTGTTTCCAATCCCCCCGTTGTCTCTAATGGAACTAAGGGTGATTTCGGTAATATCATAGTAAGAGGGCCTGGCCAAAATGCCTTAGCAATTATCTCTGCCTCTTCCGGCACTTCTAAAACAATGGGATAAATATCCTCCCATTTACTAATGTGTACAATTAAAGGGTTGTCTGAAGGTCTCCCCTTCGCTTCATATATTTTATGGGATGATTCTGAATTTAATGCATCCCCTCCAAGACCATACACAGTCTCTGTTGGAAATGCCACAATTCCGCCCGACTTTATTATTTCTCCAGCCGTTTTTAAGGCCTCGTCGTTAATTTCTTTTTCATCCATTTGTATTATTCTTGTTTCCATATATATCCTCGCTAGCCACGGTAATTAGGCTCCGCTTATTATACCATAATTATTTATAAAAAAAAAGATTTTTGAATTTTAGGGGTACGAAGCAGTCATAACCATTCCAATGAGCCCCCGCTCCCGCTCGACAAAAAACGTAGCGGCACTAAGATTTCAGCTACGTCTTACGACTTGCTGAAATCAAGTGCCGACGTTTTTTAACTGTGCCCGGTGGGCACATGCTCTTTTGGAGTGGTTATGACTGCTTCGTACACATATAATTAACTGTAGTAACTTTTACACTTTTGTCTTTGCACTTTTGTCTTTGCACTTTTGTCTTTGCACTTTTGTCTTT
>CAZKGP010000047.1:0-11537 GCA_964552225.1 uncultured Acetatifactor sp. | reverse complement strand
AGTTCTTTTGCGGTCACTTTTTCTTGTTCCAATAAGATATATACGATTTCAAATAGTCTTCCTACCTGCATCTAATAACCTTTACTTTCTAGTACTTTTACTTTTTCTTATGTGCAGTAATTATGGTATAGCTATACGCATTTACTGTAATAATACATCCATCAATATGTGCGTACCAGTTTTTACCATTGCGAATTATTTCAGTATCTTTCAGTGCTATTTTTTGCTTACACCATTCTACTACATCACTTGTTTCTAAGGATAGGTTTCTTTTAATGCGCTCCACTCCCAGTTCAGTGGTATGGATTTTATCTAGGTTGTGTAGTAAATCATTTTCAGTGTCTATAGTATTTTTCAATCCGCTATTTTACCTTTCGTATGGGATGTCTGATTACTGTTTTGCATTTTTCTATGGCTGTTTTCCTTGGATCTGACAAGTATATTTCATGGTGTAATCTGTCCTTGCTAAAATCATGTTCATACCCTTGTTGCGCAATGAACTCGTCCATAATTGCAACAGTGGCTGGTTCATCATCATATGCACCCATATGCATTATTTGAACGCACAATCCTTCCTTTACTGTAAGAAATTCTGCTAAAGAGCAATCAAGTTTCTTTTTTAAAGTAGCTTCTTGCACGGCCCAATTAAAATCATTTTCTGTCACAAAATCAGGAAGGCGAATCAACGATATCCATTGAAATGTTTCCTTCTTTGTATAATCTACTCCCATAACATCTTCTTGCCACCAAAATCCTTCAAGAGGTGGTACAACATATTCAAAAAAACCTTTTATTTTATAATTACCTTTGTAGCTCATCTTTAATGTGTATGCTATGGAGTATAAAACCCCCACTGCTTTAGAATAGTCTCCCCCTTCATCATTGGGATTGCCACTTCCACGTACTGCAATATAGTTCATCTGTGGAATCTCAATAATCTCTGGTTTTGTTTTAGGCATATAAAACTCTTTGTATTCCTTTTTATAATCAAATGCCATATCATGTCCTCCTTATCAACCTTATCAATAAGATATAAATGTATTATACATGATAATATATGACATCTGTGTGTCATATTACCTAAAACTTATTATACCACACCAACTCTTCTTGGGGTTTAAATTCCGAATGTCCAGGGTATGGCTCTGAACTCTCCGCAGGATAGCCCATGACAAGCAAAGCAACTGGTTCATAGTTGTCAGGAATCACAAACGCCTCTTTCATTGGTTTGGGATTAAAGTGCATCACCCATGTGGTGCCAACACCCAAAGTAAAAGCCTCCAGCATCATATGGGTTGTGACAATACTTGCGTCAATATCGCCACTTGTCTTGCCGTCATATTTTCGTTGCCAACATTCGTTTTTATCATAACAAATAAGCATTGCCACAGGAGCATCAAAATGGCATCTTGTACACTCCTTAAGTTTAGCTATGGCTTCTTCACTATTAATCACCAAAATACGTTGGGGTTGAATATTACATGCAGTTGGCGCAAGATGGCCAGCTTTTAATATTTTATCAATGGTATCTTGTTCAATCACCTTATCTGTAAATTTTCGTACCGAATATCTTTCTGCTGCCAATTCTAAAAAATCAATGTTTTTGTTCAATGTAATCCTCCTTATATTTGAAAGCATTTGTTACTATTTTGGTTTATATTAACTGATTTAATTCTAATAATAAGTCTTTTTTCATTTTTTCTAGCTCTTCTTCAGTGGGAATGGATGTAGCATCATACATCTTTTCTCTTGGACACCACCAGACAGGGCCATTTCCATTGTTACCATACTCACCTAAATCCCCTTGCCTTCTGGGAAATAAGTGCCAGTGCATATGAGCATCTCCATTACCTAACATCTCATAATTCATCTTCTCTGCCCCAGTAGCTTTTTGTACTGCCTCAGCGACAATTGACATTTCCTCTAAGAATTTTAACTTATAATCTTTGCTCAACATGCTAAGTTCTGTTTTATGCTCTTTACATAAAAACAAGGTATAGCCTTTAAAATGCTGATTATCACCAATCACCACGTATCCAGTACTTAACTCTTTTACAAAATACTTGTTTGTTCCTTCTTTTATCATGGAAATTCTATCACATATGAGACACATATTTACCTCCGTTTTACCTATTATTTTGTCTTAATCTTTCTTTGTAATTTTATCATGTAATAATATACGGGTCAATTAAACAACACACAACAAAAGTCTCCACCTGTTACAGTAGAGACTTTACATTAATCCTTATTATTCACTTCTAGTATTTTTTGAATCAGTTCCTGATACTGATCACCAAATTCTACATAAAGAGGCATTACTGCTTCCCGGAAACGTTTATATTCCTCTTCTGACAGCTCCGTTACAGTAATTCCGGCCCTCTCAGCTTTATTTCTGGACAATTCCTCCTGTTTTTTCCATAATGTTCTTTCATATTTTGCCGATTCTATGGCACAGGACTTTATAATAATCTGGTCTGACTCCGATAATTTGTCCCAAGTAACAGAGGAAGCCAGCTGTAGTTCAGGGATGCGGTTATGACCGTCTAAAAGCATATATCCTGCCACCTTATGGTGGTCGGTAAAAGTATAAGAGGACCAATTGTTTTCAGCCCCATTGATTTCTCCTGTTTCAAGCGCAGAGAACACGTCAGAATAAGCCATGGGAACAGGAATACCGCCTAAAGCTGATACAAGGGATTTCATAAGGTCAGACTCTGCTACTCTGATTTTTTTACCTGCCAAATCCTCTAGGCAACTTACCTTTTCTGTGGTATAAAAATGTCTGGCTCCTGCGTCATACCAAGATAAAGCATCCAAACCACAGCTTTCCAGACTTTGCATAAATTCAAGACCAATATCTCCGTCAAGTGCCATCCACATATGGTCGGAGTCCGTATAGAGGTATGGAAGTTGCAAAACATTCATCTTAGGAGCAAATTGCCCCATGGTCATAATGGATGCTCTGGCAAAGTCAATTCCTCCAAACTGAAGCTGTTCAATAACAGAAACCTCATCTCCTAAAGTTCCTCCTGAATGAACTATGATTTTAATTCTACCCTCTGTTTGCTCATAAACCAATTCGGAGAATTTATAAGCAGCCTCAGTAGTTGGATATTTTTCCGGCTGATTTTCGGCATATGTAAAAACAAATTCTGGTACTTGTTCTTCCATAATTGGATTCTCTTTGTAGCTACAGCCAGATAATACGCAGGAACAAAAAGTAAGCATTCCTATAGTCAATTTCATCACTATTCTTCGAATCATACTATATGCCTCCTGTCTTTTGTAAAGTGTAACGCCAATACGCCTCCCCATTAGGGAAGCGTATTAAGTCTATATATTGGACATTTTTGTAATACTTAAGGGTTAATAATGCTCTGGATTTCTTCTGTATCTACATTTTCATTATCAACCAGAACTACGCCTGTATCAATTGTTTTCTCTGGAATGGTTCCGCCGTTAGCAAGCTCAAGCGCTGCTGCAACTCCATCATAACCCATGAAGTACTGACGCTGTACCACAGATGCAACATCATATTCTCCACTTCGTATCATGGTTTCTATTTCTGAGGAAAAGTCAAATCCTACCATTGTGATGTCTGTTCTCTTAGATTCTGTAAGACCGGTAACGAAACCAACTGTGGAACCGTTGTTTGGTCCAAATACTGCCTTAAGGTTAGGGTATGTAGTGAGAAAATCCTGGCAGAATCCAACCGCCTTGCTGATATCACCATCATTCACTTTAATATCATCATTAAGTACTTTCCAAGCTTCTGGTGCATTAAGATTCCAATATTCGTTAAATCCAGTTACTCTATCAATGATTGTCTGGGAACCAGTGGAACCTACCTGAATTGCTATGTCTGCTTCTTCATTTTCACTAAGACCAGATGCCTGCAAACGTTCAAGGAGTGCTTTGGCTGCTTCTTTGCCAGCCTCCACATTATTGGTAAGAAGCGCTGCACTATAACTATCGCTCTTAGTCACTGTATCTACCAATACAGTAGGAATACCAGAATTATAAGCTTCTGCAATTGGTACGTCAAGGGATACACTGTCAAGTGGTGCAATTACAATACCATCTGCCTGTGCAGATACTGCGTTCTGAAGCAATGTCAGTTGCCCTTCAATATCAGACTCAAGCGCCGTCCCTACTACAACAACCTTAGCCCCTAAATCCTTACCGGCCTGCTCTGCCCCTGCCTGAAGAACACTCCAATACTGGTTTCCTAAAACCTTAACAATTACATAAATTGTTTTTTCACCGCTATTCGTACTTACTTTGCTTTCGACTTCCGCCTCCTTAGATGGCTCAACCTCTACTACGCTACTTTTCTCAATCTCTTCTTTGCTTGGTTCCGCTGCTTTAACTGAAGCACTAGAGCTCCCGCATCCAGTTAATAATGATACCGCTAATACTGATGCCATAAATAATGCTGTTACTTTTTTCATGATACTTTACCCTCCATTGTTTTTTGCTGTTTTTGTAACCCTAAAAAACGTTTTATATTGTCAAGATTTCCACCTTTATTTGCAGTCTGTGCAGCTACTGCAATTAAAAGAATCAATCCTACAATCACCTGTTGCCAGAATGAATTGACACCATTCAGATTTAAACCATTACGGATAACGCCCATCATAAGAGCTCCAATAATGGTATTTAAAATTGTGCCTTCTCCACCTAGAATAGAAATCCCCCCTAGTACAGAAGCTGCAATAGCCTCCATCTCATAACCGTTACCTGCTGTGGGCTGAGCACTAGACAATCTAGAAGATACTAGGATTCCACAGATTGCAGCAGATAAGCCAGAGATACAATAGGCAAACATTCTTGTTTTTACTGCATTGATACCAGATAATTTGGCTGCTTCCAAGTTGGAACCACAAGCATAAATCTGACGTCCTATTCTACTCTTTGCAAGAACAATACCAAGAATAATTGCATAAATCAGTGTAATAATAACACTATACGGAAGTCCGCTTCCTCCCACTCGTCCGCCTCCCAATATGTAGAACTGTTTCTGCACTGTCTCTGAGGGAATATTTGTGGTATATAAAGGAGCACCATTTACCAATACGTTTGCCATACCTCTGTATACCCACTGAGTTGCCAAAGTGGCGACAAAAGGAACCACCCCTAAAATCTCAATAAAAAATCCATTCATAATACCTGTTGCCAATCCCATACAAAGGCAAAATATAATGCATAACCATAGGGGAAGCCCTTTAATCAAAAGGCTTACCATAATAATTCCGGACAAAGCCATAGAAGCACCTGCTGATAAATCATTTCCTCCGCAGACAAGACAAAAGGTCAGCCCACATCCAATAATTGTATATGTTACGATTTGCTGCAGAAGATTCTGTAAATTCGTAGCTGCCAGAAACTTACCGGGCTGTAACAGGGAAAACATAATAAATAGTAAAAATAAAATACCCATTGAATAGATTGCTCGTCTTGTTGCCGCATTTAAGTTACTAAATCCATTCTGTTCTTTGATAACTTTAGCTGCTTTATTATTTGTTGCCATATTTTTCTTCCTTTCCATCAGTTCCGTGCAGATAATTTGGGAGCTGGTTTCCCTTCTAGTTTGTTGTAACCTGCTGCCAGATATAAAATATCCTCTTGAGTCACCTTTTTGGCATCTAGTTCACCATTAATCTCCCCCTGATGAATCACTAGAATACGATCACTCATACCCAAAATCTCTGGCAGTTCAGAAGAAATCATTATAATTGCTACGCCATTGTCACTCAGTTGATTAAATAATTCATAAATCTCGAATTTAGCACCAACGTCAATCCCCCTGGTAGGTTCATCTACAATCAGAACCTTAACATCATTGCAAAGCCACTTGGCAAGTACTACTTTCTGTTGGTTTCCACCAGATAAGTATTGGCACTGTTGATGAATACTAGGTGTTTTTGTCCGCAGAATCTTTACATATTTCTCAGCATTTTCTGCTCCTTTTTTATCATCCACAAAACCAAATTTGGTAAGCTCAGACAGATGTGCCATATTGGTGTTGTATTGAACATCTAGACCAAGTGCAAGCCCATCTCCCTTGCGGTCTTCTGTAGCATATCCAATACCATGCTTAATAGCCTGAATTACGGAACGGATTTTAACTGGCACTCCTTCTATTTCCAACTCCATACTGTCTGCTGGATCTGCTCCAAAGATACAACGCATAAGCTCTGTACGCCCAGCTCCTACCAAACCAGCAATACCAAGAATCTCCCCCTTTCTTACATAGAAATGGCCAGCATTTACCTTTGTTCCTCGACGAACATGTTTAACCTCCAAAGCAATTTCATCTTTAATCATTCTAGTATATTTAGGATATTTGTCCTCTAGAGAACGTCCAACAATCATATTAACCAGTTCATCCATAGTTATTTGTTTTAAATTTTTGGTTCCTATATATTGCCCATCACGAATCACTGTAACTCTCTCGCAAATCTGATTCAGTTCTGCCATACGATGAGAAATGTAAACCATTCCAACACCCTTCTTTTGCAGGCGTCTGATAATGGAGAATAGCTGCTCAATCTCTCGTTCTGTTAAAGTTGCTGTAGGTTCATCAAGTACCAGAATCTTAGAATTAAAGCTAATTGCCTTGGCTATCTCCACCATCTGCTGTTTTGCAACGCTTAGCGTACTAACCTGAGCATAAGTAGACAGTTGAATCCCCAAATCATCAAGAATCTTCTGAGCTTCTTCGTGCATTTTTTTATCATCAATAAACAATCCTTTTTTATGAGCTCTTCCGATAAAAATATTATCTGCAACGCTTAAGTGTCCACACATATTCAGTTCTTGCATAATGATACATACACCTAGATTATGGGCTTTACTAACAGAATCTATCTCAACCTTACTCCCTTCGATAAAGATTTCACCTTCATCTGCACGATATACTCCTGACAGAATTTTCATAAGGGTAGACTTACCAGCACCATTTTCACCTACAAGTCCAATAACTTCTCCCTTATATACATTCATGGAAACTTTATCCAAAGCCTTTACACCTGGAAAACTTTTGCTAATCTCTTCCATACGAAATAATTCTTCTGCCATTATTTGCCCCCCTTTCTTTTTTTCTCTTTATTTGTTACTAATTTCATTATATTTGAGATATGTGATAAAAAAAATCGGACAAAATTGTCATCTATAGGAAAAAATTATCATGTATGCATTAAAAAAATACCATTATCACACGGATTATGGTATTTTATCTCTTATAGATTATTTAATTGATTTAAAAATTTCATTCTATACTCTGATGGACTTACTCCATTCATTCTTCGAAAGACTCTAGCAAAATAGTTGGAATCTGGATAACCAACTCTAGTTCCAACAGCCTTTACACTAACGGTAGGCTGGCAGAGTAGCTTCTTGGCTTCCTCAATTCGGTACTCCGTCAAATAGGATGTGAAATTCTGCCCAAACTGTTGTTTAAACATTTTACAGAAATATGCCTCTGAATAATTCACCGCTCTGGCGGCATCCTGCATGGAGATATCCTCCATATAGTTTTCACAGATATATTCCTTCACCATGGCAACAAGCACATTCAAACGATTGGGGGAGACTTCCTCTGTATAAATAGGATTGTTTCCCTCCATTAGTGGCAATTCTTCTTCCTCTGACTCAAACTCTTTGCCATCAACTTGGGTTTTTACATACTTTTGTGACAGTCGTATGGCTTCCTCCACTACATTAACAAGCTCTCTTTCAGAATAGGGTTTCAGAAGATATTCCATAGCACGAACTGCAATGGCTTTTTTAGCGTATTCAAATTTATCATAAGCTGTAAGAAAGATAATACAAAAACCACTTTTCTCTTTCCTCATAATTTCAGCTGCTTGAACTCCGTTAATTCCTGGCATTTCTATATCCAGAATCACAATATGAATATCCGTACTGCAGAAAATTTCCAGCGCTCTCTCCCCATTTTCAGCCTCAAATACTTCGCATTGGTTACCAAATCTTTTAATCAGTGTTTTCTTCAGTACCATTCTTTCGATCAGTTCATCTTCTGCTATTAATATTTGCAGCATATTAACCCCTATTCCTTTCTATCACCAAATATGATTGTCACAATAGTGCCTTCCCCTTCTATGCTGTCAACTTTAACGCTCCCCTTCTCATAATAAGCTGCAATTCTGCGATATATATTGCCAAGACCAATTCCCAATCCTGAACCTCTGTAATTGATAGCATTTTGGATTTGCTCCAGTTTTCCTGCGCTCATTCCTATACCATCGTCTTTTACCTTAATCTTGATAACTTCTTCTAATTGCTCAACGATTATTTCAATACTTCCCCCATTTACCTTGGGTGATATCCCATGAAGTACCGCATTCTCTACCAGAGGTTGCAACAAAAATACAGGCACCTCCACCTCTTCTGCTTGAATTCCACAGTCAATCTTCCACTGAATCCGCTCCCCAAACCGTTTTTCCTGAATATACATATAGTCCTCTACGATTTTCAGCTCTTGGTTCAGAGGTGCAAAGGGCTCTGTTGTTCGCAGACTGTATCGCAACAGATTGCTCATAGCGATGAGCATCTCTTCTGTCACCGGCGCTTCCTCCATCTGTGCCATTCTAGTTATCATATTAAATGTATTAAATAAAAAATGAGGATTTATCTGACTTTTTAAAAGTTGAAGCTGAGAAAAGGAAAATTGCTGCTCTAAATTTGCCCTTTCAAGCTCCTTCTGATGCAGTTTTTCTTCAATAACTCGTTTTTCTTTCAATGTACTTACATAGCTCTCCATTGCACGTTTCATATTATTAAATGCTGTAGTCAACTTCCCGATTTCATCTTCACCATTCCAAACTACATCAGGTACAGAAAAATCATTCCTCTCAATTCCTGCTGTAACCTCAATCAGCTTGTATACAACCTTTACCAGACTTCCCATCATTGCGCGCAGCAAGAGAAATAGGATACCCAAAGAAAGTACGCTGATTATAATAAGAATATAGGGCATCTGTTTTAATAGATTTACCCGTTCCTCATAGTAATCATTTCCTTTATTCAGAACCTCTTTAGTTAACCTGCTTGTATACACCTTTAAATAATCCTGTATCCGGTAGGTACGATATAGCTCTTCAATATACTTTGGGTTACTATCCCTAAGAGAAAGCGTTTTTTCCTTTTGGCTCTCATACTCTTCATATGTATTTAGTATATTCCAGGTAATGGCATACCGCTCTTCCCCAATCTGCTCATATTGATAGGGCAATGCCGCCAGATTTGCTTTTGCTTCTACCCTAGCAGCCTCATAATTAGCCTCCTTTTCCGTTGACCAATCACGAACCAATTCTCCAAAGGCTTCTACCTCACGGCTAAAGGACTCCTGAAATTTATAAGTAGATAAATTATCATCCATCAGGAGTCTCACATCTTCTATAAAAATATAGCTTACATTTACATTAATGGCAATTGCCACCGCCATAAACAAGGTAACACCGACCAAAACAATATATAATTTTCTCTTTAAAGAGAATTTGTACCAGTAAGATAATAGTTTATTCTTCATAATGGAACCCCCAATAATGCTAAGAGTCAGCAAGCTCTCTGTAGCTCACTTGCGCTCATTATATCGTAAGCGTAGCTTACGGTCATAATTCGCCGTTCGCTGAAAGTGAGCAAGCTCCCTTTCAGCTCACTTGCGCTCATTATACATTAAAGTGGGGGATGTGACAATTTTTTGGGGGGTTATTTACTTTCTGACAGAAATAAACCCACCAAAGTAAGAGCTGTACCTCCGGCTACCATAGGTGTTATTTTTTCCTGCAGAAAAATTACTGATGCAACAACTGTGATAACTGGCACAATATAGATATATACGCTTGTTTTAATGGCTCCAAGTATCTTTACTGCGTAATTCCAGGTTACAAAGCAAAACGCGGAAGCCCCCAGACCTAAAAATATCATGTTTAGCAGATATTCTCCCTTTGCAAATCGTGTAATATCCCAGTTGAATTCGAAAAGAAACAACGCAGGTATCATAAATATAATTCCATATATAAAAATCCGCCTTGTTGTCTGCACAGTATTGTAACCATATTCGCTGATTTTTCTGGTAAGCAGAGAATAAATTGCCCATACAATAGCCGCTATAAAAGCTAAGATATCTCCAATAGAATTCAGTTTCCATTCTAAGCCATTGAAGCTGATTAAGCAGATTCCAGCCATTGCTACAGCAAATCCAATAAAAAATTTTCGGTTTAACTTTTCCTTTGGTCTCATAAAAAAGTGTGACAAGATTGCCGTAAAAAAAGGAGCAACAGATATAATAACACCCACGTTAGAAGCCATTGTATAGGTCAATGCTATATTTTCAAGGAGATAATACAAGCATATTCCACTTAGTCCTGCTGCAGCAAATGTAAGCTCCTGCTTAAGATTAGTTCCTCTCAGTCGCTTCGGATATACAATAAATAGGGCAAGCAGTCCAAGTATAAATCTATAAAACAAAATCTCAACTGGTTGAAAATCCACAAGTAATATTTTGGTAGAAATAAATGTTGTACCCCATATAATAATGGTAATTAGTGCTGATAAATGACCTACTGTTTGTTTATTTTTCATTTTTTATAGTTCCACCATTTCCTTTAAATATATTCCCATATGCAGCAGGGGGTAACCCAATAAACATGTTAAAAAAGTTAGAAAAATGGCTTTGATCTGAAAAACCTGTCTGCATGGCTGCTTCAATAGGAGACAAGCCCTGTTCCAATAGCTCTTTTGCTTTATTGATACGAATCGCCTGTAAATATCTATATGGAGTGACGCCCTTCCATTTTGTAAACCCCCGTAGTAATGTTGACTTACTTAACCCACTGTATGTAACAAGATTTTCCAATGAAATATGCTCAGCAAAGTGTTGCTCTATCAATAAGCACACCATTTCAATCTCTTCTCTACAATCTGGAATGCATTTCTCAAAAGGCTGACCATACTGTTCGAGCAAAGCCGTGATTAAAAAAATCAATAACTCGTCCTTTTCAAACTCCTTAGACCCATCCATTATCATCTTATGAAGCAATTGCAAGTTACTATTCAGTTCTACATTTACAACTACATTTTGCGTAAATTCGGGTAAATATCTTTTACCTGTCACTTCTTCAGTTAGGTCAAGCATAGTTTCCCTTGGAATGTTAAAACCTCTATAATTAAAGGAACCTCCGTCGTTTTGAGCGCAGCCATGATTATCATTGGGATTAAACAGCAGGATATTACCATGACTTATTATATATTCTTGATTCTTGCATGATAAACATCTTGTACCTTTTTCTATAAGCCCAATTACATAATAATCATGAAAATGATTGGGAAAAGGCTGTACAATGCCCTCAAAATAATAAGCCTCCATATGCAATTCATCATCATAACAGATTGTTCTTACTTCTTTTTTCAAATTAACTCCCATCTGTCCGCTTTAGCGGACATTCGATTATTCAATTCTTTCAAATTCATATTTTACTGCAAATATTTATCAATATCTTGTACAATATCTT
>CAZKGP010000046.1:0-11650 GCA_964552225.1 uncultured Acetatifactor sp. | reverse complement strand
GGCTGGTCTAACTAACTGTCCAGCATTAAGTGGTGCTGTAGAAGTTGTTATAACAGATTCATATCCCTGCAATCCACCAGAAATTGCTGCTTGAATATCATCTTTGGCTAATACCGTTACATCGTAACGAACTGCTTTGTATCTATTTCCGATTGGACTACTTTTGGGTTCCATTACAAGAATAAAAAATCCATTATTATCTTCATTAAGGGCACTATTCGGAACTATATAATCATAGTTGGCACTCTTATCACCAATTGAAACACTCAAACTTTGACCACTAATAACACTTCCTGTTACATCAAAAGTTAATAATTTTTTCTGCCCTGGTTCTATTGGATCAGGTTTGATACTAGACAATATGACTTCTACATCATCGTATCTCCATGTATTTACAAGGTCAGCAATAGACCCCACTGTAAGTTTCGTAGCTTGTTCATTCGTTACAGAAAAGCCCATAGTAAATCCTTTTCCTTCAGGCTGCATAGTTGCAATAGCTGTAGAAGGTGAAGTCTCCTGCCCAGCAATAATAGACACAGATGTTATGGTTCCTGAAATAGGAGCTTCAACGTTGGCTGCTGTTGAATTTGCCATTAACTCTGCTACATTATCACGAGCTTTTTGAATAGTATCCGCTTGTGTATCCAAAGAAAGTTCCGTAGCAATATCATTTATCAATTGCTTTTTTTCCTCACTAACATCTTCTAATTTTTTAGTTCGAGCTTTTAGCTCTAATTCCCAATTATATAACTGAACTTCTAAAGAACCAATTGAGCCTTTATGACCTTCCTTATTCGCCAACTCCCCTTGTGCTTTCTCTAAATTAACTTTTAGATTATAAACTTCATCTGTTAAATGTGTAACTTTTGTTTTTTGATCATTAATTTTCTGTTCTAACTTTGGTATTTTATCCTCTGCATCTGCTATGGTAGCCTCATTTCCACTAACATCAAGAAGACCCAATATAGAATCATCAATAATGCTTTCAACACTTGCCAACTCCCCTTGGGTGCTTGCCAATTCAGTTTTTGCACTTGTAAGCTCAGCATTTTTGTTATCAAATGCATTTTGAGCATTAAATACAGCAGCTTGCTCATTTGAAGTATCTGGACTTCCTTGTCCCAATTGCTTAATCCGAGCACTTAGTTGACTAGTGCTTAGTTGTGCTTCATCTACTAACTTTTGTTGTTTCTCAATTTCAGCTTCCTTAGCTATAATTCTATTTTGATAAGTTGAAATATTTGAAATATTGCCAGTTTGTACATTATTAATAACAGTATTAGAAATTTCTCCACTTAATATAGCAGTCTCAAATTTAAGAATTTCTGCTGCTAAAACAGCTTCTGCTTCTTCTAATTCTTTACTTTCTTTATCAGCTAATACAAATAATATATCACCCTTTTGGACAACATCACCGGATTTCACCAAAACACTTTCTACTTTTCGAGATTCTTTGAGCTCAATATTATATGGATCCCCGCTTTCTATCATTCCGGTTCCTCTTATTTTATCAGTAATATTTCCCGAATAAATACGTTGAATCGCTACCTCCGGTAAAGAATAATTCATAATTGTCTGTGAGAAAAATGTTAACACTAATAATACTGACAAAAATATTATTGCTGCATTTTTAATCCATTCTCTTCTTTTTGCTCCATCCTTGCTCATAATACCGTTCTCCTCATGTTTAAAATATAATTATCCTTTTATTCCGCCTTGATACGTAATTCCCTCAACCAAATACTCTTCTCCATATAAGAATATCAGAAGGCTGGGCACCATATATATTGTTGCAACCGCAAACGCCAAACCAATTTCTCCCTTGTTTATCTTACTAAGGAATACAGATAATGGATGCATCTCTTGGTCCGAAAGAAGAATCAATGGTTGTTCTACCATATTCCAATAATCAATAAAAATTAAAATAGCCGCGGAGCATAATGCACCTTTACATAATGGAATGCATACCTTTCTGAAAATTTGCCACTCACCAGCACCGTCAATCTGTGCTGCCTCTATTACAGAAGTGGGAATCCTTCGCATGAATTTAGTTAAAAGATATACTGCAAAAGGCGAAAAAACACCAGGCAACCATATTGCCCATCTTGTATCTAATATATTCAACCACTTAGAGACTAAATAATTTGGTACAAGTGTAACTTGATACGGCATAAGCATTAGTATAATATAACCAAAAAAAATCATTTCTTTTATTCTACCTTTGTATCTTGAAAATCCATATGAAGCAAAGGATGCTACAATTAGCTGAAATAAAAGTATAGGTCCTACTAAAATAACAGAGTTCCAGAACTTAAATAAATAATCTGGACTTTTAAATAAGACTGTTATATATTGACTAAACGACACCATATCAGGAATAAACTTTAAATTTACTTTTTCTGAAATAAATACTTTACCACCATATTCACCAGTTGCAAATATACTGCCATAATTGGCTGAAATTTCTGATGCAGACATAAATGAATTAGTTATAGTTAATACAATAGGCATTAAAAAGAGTATGGCGAAAAAAGCTGCAATACACGTTGCAATCATAATTTTAAATTTACTCCATACTTTTTTGGCCTTAACACGATTATTAACTCTAAGTCCCTTATTGGCCGCATTTCGGTTAGGCTGTTTACGCAAACTCATCCTTCCACATCCTTTCCAAAATGATTCTCCACAAGAAATAATGTGCCAATAATCACAAGCATAGCAAGGGACATTAAAATAGCTGCAGCAGAAAGTTTCTGGTATTCTAGCCTTCCAAAAATATTATTCATATAATGCTGCAACATATAAGCTGAGTCAAAGGGATGGTCATCTGTTAATAGATAAATCTCTCGGAATACCTTAAATGAACTAATCAATGACATAATAACAACAAACATGATTGTGGAAGATAAATATCGTAATTTTATATAGAAAAAGGTTTGCAATGGTGTTGCACTTTCAAGTTTTGCTACCTCTAATATATCCTTTGGAATACTACCTAATGCCGCCATAAATAAAATCATATTATATCCAAGGTTTTTCCATAAAAACAAAATAATGATTACTATGTATGCATATTTTGATTTAAACCAATCTATTTTGGCAACTCCAAATTGCATCAAGACGTCATTTACTGCACCATTATAATGAAATAGCACCTCCCATATTAAAACAATAGATGCAACAGGTACCATCATAGGACTTAGGAAAAAAGTACGAAATTGACTTCTAAAAGGAAGCTTTGATTCTAATACAATGGCAAGCATCAGTGATAAGACAACTGCTAAAGGTACAGAAATGGCAGCAAACCGAGCAGTATTAAAAACTGCTATTTTAAAAGATTCATTTTTAATTACATTAATATAATTATCTAAAAAAACAAATTCACCATTAATAGGATTATCTATCAAAGAATAATAAATAATCACAACAAATGGTATAATGAAAAATAGCGATACACCAAGAAAACTAGGGGCTATAAATGCACGTAAGCCCCTTCTTTCTTTGCGAAGACGTTTACTCATTTTGCCTATTGTTTTTTTAGTCTTACCCTTTGTCTTACTCAAGGCATTTTGCCCCCTTTAATTAGTTTTAGTTACTCTCGCTAACATATAAATTTACACGGCTCTGAATTATAGTTACCACTTCATCTAAACTCTTCTGCCCCTCAAAATATGAGTTTACTTCTTCCATAATGATGGATCTGATTTCATTATCCTGATCAGCGGCTAGCTTTAATGATGCAATATTTTCACGCATTTCATCCACCAGTTCTTGTGTTGCTGGTAAAATTTGGGTCTCCCAACCATCATAATTCCAAGAATGACTGCTTACCATAGGAGTTCCATCATGATTCATAACTTGTTCACCATTTTGATCCAAAACATAATTAGGCGTCATTGCATCTTCAAACATTTTCTCCAACAAAGCCTTTTGTGTAGAAAAACCACTATTGAACCCTAAGCTTGAAATATCATCCGTTAATAATGCATTTTCTATAAAAGACCATGCACCTTCTTGATTCTTCGATTGTGACGAAATTGCATACGTATTTCCAGATGTGTTTAGTAAACTACCTAAATAACTACCATCCATTGTAGGAAAACCAACAGAAGTAGATGGGCTGGCAAACATCGATTTATACATTTGATACTCATTCATAGAAGAAATAGTATTAATACTTAATAAAAGTTCTTCATCTTGCAATTTGAAAGGCATTTTCTTTGCATTTTCATCATACTTGAATTCACTAGCACTAGGAAATCCCTTGGCAAATTCTACAATAGTCTTAAACTCATCAGAATCAAAATTACATTTACCTTCTTCATAATTTACAAAACTGTCATTATTATAGGTCATTAACATATTTAACACAGAAACATTACTAGCATAATCAAAAATCTCCATTTCAGGATTCTCTTCTGCAAATTTAATTAAGTCATTAACAGACCAGCCTTTTTTATCACCAACTATTGAAGTTTTTGCCAAAGCTACTTGAATATTAAAACGACAAGGTATTGCTACCAATTTATCATCAAATGTATACTCTTCAATTATATTGTCAAGAAAATCTTCCTTTTTTAAAGATTCACTTTTATCTAAAAGCGTAAATAAATCTACAAATATACCCTTATTAGCATAAGCTTCTATATCAATACCGTATGAAATATTTATAATATCTGGACCACTACCAGAAGTTATTTCATTATTTAAAATGGTAAGAGCATCCTTGTATATATTTTCATGCCAATCCGCATTATTATCAATATAAGTTTTAATTTTTATTTTATATTTATCATTCGTTTTATTAAAATTAACAGCTTCCCTTTGTAGATTTTGGTCTTGGTTCAGAGTTCCAATAATTAGAATCTCTTTTTGAGGTAAATCCTCAACCTTCGTCTTTGTTAATAAAGCAAGCTCTGAACCTCCAGCGGCTACGCTCCAATCATTAAGAAATACTACCATTCTTCCATCTTCCATCACATCGAAGCCTTGTATGTATTGAGCATTAATGTCAGAATCAATCCAATCTAATATTTCTTCACTCGTTTGAGTTTCCAAGTTATACTTATACACTTTACTATCAGCGCATACTATAAACTCTTTATTTTCTCCTGGAACTATATAATTTGAACGAGGTATATTTTTATATGACTCCTTAAATACTTTTCCTTCAAAATCAATCAATGCTAATTCCATACCCTCTTGACCACTCTGGATAACATAAAAATTATCATCTTTATCAACACACAGCGCATTTACCCAAGAATCAGAAGTGATTTCACCTTTACTTTGACCGTCAGCATCATATAAAACGATTTTATTATCTGCTACCGCAACGATTCTTCCAGTTGTATCCACTGCAGCATAATTGACATATGCTCCATATTCACTACCTCCCAAATCTTCTGTAATATCCGTGCTATAAATCTGGTTACCTTGTGCATCGTATTTTTCAAGATATACCAAACTTGAAGAGTATCCTTCTGTATTTGAAGCAGTTTCATCATATTTATTTACAAATAAATACATTTCATCATTTTCAGTAAATATAAACTTCATTACATAACTCATATTATCAAGTGAAATATATATTTCTTTGGCTTCCGAATCATCACCTATCGCTTTTTTATAATGCATTCGCTTACTCTCTTGTTTTTCTTCATCATAACGGTAAACAGAATAATATAAATTGTTATTCTGAATTTGCATATCTTGAAGATAAGAACCTTCTTCTGCTTTAGGTAATTCTAAGTACTCTGGAGTATAAATGTAACCATTCACTCCTGATTGCACATTTGTTTCTGTTTCTTTATTTTTACCACAACTAGTAAAAGATAATATTGTCATGGTTGTTACTATAAATAATGTTATAAATTTTTTAATCATAAACCCCTCCTCGGTGCTACATACTCTTATCAAATAATTATATCCCACTACTAGTCAAATTGCATCTTAAGAATTTATGAATTGTTTACTCTATTTCTTTCTTATCAACATTATTATGCATAATACGTTCAAAATTTACAGCTATATAAAAAACCGCAAAACTTACAAACATTATTACAATTGCAGTTACCAAGGTTTCTGGTAATGGTGCTAATACAAATCCAATCACAAACGTGGAAAGGAAATTCACAACAAAGTGAGCTAACATACATGGATATAAACTATTGTACTTTTTATATAAAAATCCAATTCCAAGACCAAGGACAAAAGCATAGGAGCCTTGTAAAATATTCATATGCATAATACCAAATACCAATGCTTGAATGGTATTTGCAATCCAAAACGCTGCCGTTTTATTCTTCATTCCGAAGGTCACTTTTCTTGCATAATAGAAAATTAAACCACGACATAAAATTTCTTCACCTATAGGTGCCACAACAACCGCTGCTATAATTGTTAGTACATTAGTGCCCATACCAGCCATTTCCATTAATTCCATATACTGCTCTACTACTGTGGGTGCCACAAACTGCATAAACAACACAAATCCATTGGCAAATAAGCAAAGGCTAACACCGCCAACAATTACTATTAAAATATCCTTTATGGATAAAACTTTTCTAACACTAACAGCTTTTGGTCTTCCACAGCCAAAATAATACCATACCCCAAATATAGGAATCGATAAAACATGATACCCTAATGTTGCAATTACAGAAACATCAAGTATTACATCATTTAGTACATCTTGAATTGCCGCTGGATCAACTATCCCTTGTAACCCTAACTCAATTCCCTTCATAACGGATATCGGTAACATTATTACAAATGCCAATACGAATTGTAATGCCAAACAAGCTATTAATGGCAAAATAGACATACATAACCAACCAAATCTTTTAAAAAAATTATTCATTTTATATTCTCCTTTTATGCATATAATTTATGTATTCCTACTAAATTTAATATGTTTATGTTTTATTATACAACATTTCTATTGTTAAATGAACTACAAACTTAAAAAAGCAATAGCACTTTTTAAATGTACTTTTGCTTCTTCTTTTATTTGATTAAATCAACCTAATTATCCAATTCCTATTTTCTGTAATTCATTTATTCTCTTATTATGTCTATAAAGACTTCCTAAACGATTATAAAACCAAAATGTTTCTACAAGTAAATGATTCACTTTACCGATACGTTCCTTTGTAGTTCCACCATAGTAACTACCTCCACAAATAACAGGTTGTCTTGCTTTCACATAATCAATTAAATCAGACTCTGATTTAATGTCTTTTGGAAATTCCGTATATGCAAGACCAATGCAATCCATTTTATGTGCATCGCTTCCACCAAATTGAGGTTTTTCAAATTGATTAGCAATTGCAGATGCATTACGATTGCTTTCTACACTTTCACATGCATTAAAGCCCTCTAAAAAATCAAATTGGTCCATAACAGCTAGCTGATTACGATGCTTTCTCGTATGGGTAATACTCAAATACTTCTCTCCACAAGGATGCGCGGGTCCTAAAATCCCTCCATTCTTATGAACAATGTCTATTAAAAACTGAACTGGTAAACCACGAAGTTCTAATATTTTCAGTTTAATTGTTTCAGGAACAATAACTAAAATATGCCCTGCATCAATGGTATCATACTCGATTCCCTTTAATACTACAAAGTCTTCATACTTTTTACCTTTAATGCTTTTTTTCCATTTACGGTATCCGTTGTATGAATTATGATCACTCACTAACATTCCGCCAAAACCTTTAGAAATCAACTCAGCAATAAATGTTTCAATTTCTACTTTTCCATCAAGAGAACCCTCTTTTGTATGGCAGTGCATATCAAATTTCATTGTAGCTTCCATCCGCATACATAACCCCGTTTTTTCTTAAAACAAACTAAACAATTGTAATATATATCTGATTATATATAATATCCATTTACATCTTGTTTATTATAACAAAATAAGATTTAGTAAACAATGTTAATATTTGCAGAAAAAGTCAATAAATTTCAGCTTTTTTTAGCTGTTTTAATCAACAGATTTCAAGGATTCCGTCATACTGATTCTTTCTATCTTATTTCCCATTATTAAATTTACAAACCAAGCGAATAAAAAAGTTAACAAAAGGCTATATAAATAACTAAGCGGTTTCACTTGAATGTCAAAGGTAACGGCATCAATTCTAATTTCATTCATTACAAATAAATGCAGTAAACGGCCTAACAATAACCCTACAAATGCACCAATAAAAGTTAATATAACATTTTCTCTAAATACATATGACATGGTTTCATTTTTATAAAATCCCAATACTTTAATTGTTGCAATTTCTCTTACACGTTCTGTTATATTTATATTGGTTAAATTATATAACACAATAAATGCCAGGCCTGCAGCACATGCAATAATTAATATTACAATGAGATCTAAACTCGTCATCATACTTTCAAATCGTTCTAGCATATCACTTAGTACAGATACCACAGCAATGTTTTCCTGTTTCATAAGGGATGCTGATATCATATGTGAATCTGCATCTTCTGATAAATTAATATAGGCAGTCTTATATTCTGGTTCTATACCGTATTCCTCTTTATAGGTTTCTGGAGTAATAAATGCATAATTATATACAAAATTTTCATGAATACCACTTACCACTACATCAATTGTTTTTCTATTTTCATCCTGAAGGACTATAGATTCCCCTTCATTTACATTCAAATCCTTGGCAATCTTATGAGAAATAACAACTTCACCTTTACTAGGATAGGGAATTAAAACTTCCTTTGTTGTATGCAAGTCAAAAAATTCAGAAGTTTCCTCCCCTCCATCAAGTACAACTAAACTAAGAGATTTCGAACTATTATCCTTTACTAAATCTACTGTTTTATTAAGGGCAAAGGTACAATCAGACATATTATCTTTTAGCAAGTCATACAAATCCTGTTTTTCATTCTTATTTATTGGATTTTTATAAGTGACATCAATGTCGTATATTTGTATTTTCTCAAATTGCTGATTTGCAACATTTGCAATAGAATCCTTAATACCAAAACCAGTTACCAATAAGGCGGTACATCCACTTATACCAATAATCATCATAAAAAAGCGTTTTTTATAACGAAAAATATTACGATAAGATACCTTATGAAGGAATTTCATACGCTTCCAAATAAAAGGAATACGTTCTAACAAAACCCGCTTGCCTGGTTTGGGAGCTTTCGGTCGCATTAATTGTGCTGCCGCTTCACGAAGCTCATATCTACAAGTTAGCCACGTTGTTCCAATAGAGCAGACTAAGGAAACAATTAGTGAAATAAATGCCAGTGTTCCATCAAACACATAAACCAATTTCTCTACCCGATACATCATACCGTATACTGTCCATATTACTCTTGGGAACAAAAAAGTTCCTCCAAAGAATCCAAAAACACAGCCAAGAACAGCAGCTGTACCAGAGTAAAATATAAACTTAAACATTATAGTAGACTCACTATATCCTAACGCTTTTAATACCCCTATTTGTGTACGTTGTTCCTCTACCATTCGGTTCATGGTGGTAATACAAACAAGTGCTGCTACTAGGAAGAAAAATACAGGAAAAATATTAGCAATTCCTTCTACTATATTAGAATCATTTTCAAAACAAGCATATCCAATATTAGTCTTACGGTCTAAGACATAAGTGTCAGGTGTTTTCAAATCTGCAATCTCTTGCTCTGCATCACTTATTTTCTGTTCAGCATCGGCTATTTCTGTTTGAAACTCTTCATATCCTTCATTATATTCTTCTAATCCCTCTTCATATTTATCTTTACCATCTTGAAGTTCAACTGCCTTCTCCGCTAGTTCTTTCTCACCATCAATTAATTCTTGATTGGCATCATTTAATTGTTGTTTACCATCTAGTAATGTCTGTTTTGCTTCTTCTATAGCCTTCTTACCATCTTGAAGCTCAAGCTTACCATCTTCTAGTTGGTAAAATACTTGCTGCATCTGTAGCTCCCCTGAGCTAATTTGTGTACGAGCATCGTCTATTTGCTTTTGATAACTTGAAATTTCTGCATATGCTTCTGCAATCTGTTTCTTTCCTTCTTCAATTTGTGTCTTTCCATTTGTGATTTCTTCTTTACCAAATTCAATCATACTAAGAGATAGCTCAATTTCATTTCTCCCATTTGAAATCTCAGATGCATATGGTTCTGGAACTGTTCCAAATTGCTCGATTAATACAGCTTCATATTGATTCAGCTCTAACAAATGTTGGTTTAACTCACCTTCTTGCCTCAACAATTCCTGTTCTTGATTCAACATCACTATTTCTTGCTGAATCATGGCTGTTTCTTGTGTTTGTACATTATTAAAGTTAAAGGTTATTTCTTCTTGAGCAGCATCTAACTTATTTATAGCATCATTAATATTTGCCTTTTCCTTTTCAAAAAGTTCCTCGTTTTCTTTTAATTCTTTTTCACCATCAATTAACTTTTGTTCTTCTTGTAGAAGTGTAGTTTCACCTTCTTCTAATTCTTTTGTTTTTTCTAAAATTGTTTTCTTAGCATCAGCTAAATCTGTTTTTGCCTTAGCAAGCTGTTCCTCACCGTCTGCAATTTTTTCTGCAGCATCCTCTAATTCAATTCTTGCATTTTCTAATTCCTCTTCTGCTTCCGCCTTTTTACTTGCTAATTCTTCTCTTCCATCTTTTAATTCTTGATTGGCATCTTTTAATAAGTCCTCAAATCTTATCTCAGTAGATTCCTGTACAAAAGGCTCCCATGTAGCTGTTTTATTTTCTATGAATGTCTCATATTCCTTACTGTACAGTGGCATATCTTGATCAAATTTTACAAACATTTCTGTATAGTAATCTAATTCAAATCCTTCCGGCTGAAAGTAGATAAAACCTGTAACCTGACCAGTTCCAAGAGATGTATTGCCTCGTTCAAATTGTATATAATAGGAAGATTGTATTTGTCCAACAATCGTATATTCTTCAAAAGTAAAATTTTCTTTATCTTTTTCTGTGTTCTCACTTGAAATAGTAATTTTCTCGCCGATGTTAAACATTGTGTCCATTTGTGAATCTACAACACATTCATTCGCTTTTTCTGGCATACGCCCTTTTACAAGCTCTACTCCATTAATATCTTGAGGCAGACTATGAGCCTTAATAACAAATTCATTGCCACTTGTATTTAGGCATAATATATCAAGAGAAATTGCGCCTTCCGCCATTCTTACATCTTCTCTCTCTTGAAATTGCTTCTCATCCTCTTCGTCAAAACCTATCGTTGATAATATATGTAAATCAAAAAAATGATGTTTATCCAGATACCCTTGTGTTGTCTCTACCATTGCTGCCTTTGTAACTTTTAACCCAGCAAACATTCCTACGCCTAATGCAACAATTGCTAAAATTGCAAAAAATCTTCCAAAGCTCTGTTTGATTTCACGTAATGTTGTTTTCCACATGGCTGTTTTCATACTGTATTTCTCCTCTAACTTAACCCTTTCAAGTATTTTAAAACTAAGTATAGCATATTAAAAAGTTCACTTGCACATAGAAGAATAATTTAATATATATTTTATTGTTTTTTCATTAGAATGGGGCGAAGCAGTCATACCCATTCCATTCACCCACGCTTTCGCTCGGCAAAAAACGTAGCGGTACTAAGATTTCAGCTGCGTCTG
>CAZKGP010000045.1:6090-11721 GCA_964552225.1 uncultured Acetatifactor sp. | reverse complement strand
GATTTATTAGAACCTAATAAACCATATCTACTATTAAAACCACTTCCGTCTATTGATTCAGTTAAAATATCGTCCAAACCAAAGATACGCTCTGCACCTGCCTCTTTTAGAATACGTTTGGTCCGCTCTCTTGAGTGAATATCACAATTAAGTACATTTTTCGTATATTCTAAAATAACACGAGGATTGTTTGCAAAAATAATCTGGCATTCTGCTCCTGCTTCTTGTATCAAATCTCCATAATACTGTACGTAGTCAACTCCAGTAAAATGATGTTTATTTTCACCAAATAATTCTCTATATTTTTCTAATGAAAGTACGTCGCTATAAGGATTCACTCCTGCTTCATCCACTTGATCTAGTGTAATTAATTGATTACCAACTTCATCACTTGGATAACTCAGCATTAAAACTATTTTTTGGGCACCTTTTGCAATACCTTTCAAACAAGTTGCAAATCGGTTACGAGAAAGAATGGGGAAAATCACTCCAACTGTTTCTCCTCCTAATTTTGCCCTTACATCTGTGGCAATAGCTGAAATAGGTGCATAATTGCCTTGGGCACGGGCAACCACCGATTCAGTAACAGAAATTACGTCTTTATCACAAATAGGAAATCCCTCTTGCTCTGCAGCTTCTAATACACTATTTACTACGATAGAAGATAAATCGTCACCCTCCCGAATAATAGGACAACGTATTCCTCTTGATACAGTACCAACTTTACGTTCCATATGCACATCTCCAAACTATATAAATTTAAAGAATCTCTTCTCTATTGATGTTAATTCATACCAACGTTTCTATTATAGCAAGATGCCCACTACATTTCAAGAAAAATGAAATTTTTCTGTTCCTTTTTTAATACCAAGATACAGTTCGCCCCCTCAGCCAGTCATTGAATAGGGCGAAGCAGTCATAACCATTGACAGGATGCGAGAATAACGCCAAGCTATCTAGCCCCCGCACTGTGATGTGTAGCTTTTCCACTTTTATCTTATGGCTCCTGTAACAAGGTTTTCCCCCTAAGGTATCTCAATACCAATTTACATAGTCTGTACTATTTACGTCCATATGTTTCTCGCTTACCTCTGCATCTTGATATACATCTGAATTATCTTCTTCAAAATAACTAGGTAAAAACACATCATCCATGTGTAGTTCGTCTAGATTCATATTTCGCAGATAAACATAAACGACTGTATTTAAATTATCTATGGTTATGGCATATTGAAAACAGTCACCCCAATTTGCAGTGGCAACATATGCCCTATTCATATAGTTCTCATCGTCAATGTATAATTTGAAGGGCCTTTCATAATAACGCAATTCCCAGTTTTCCAATCTCTCTATTTCTTTTTCATACTGCTCTTTGGTATATTCCATTTTCAAATATATCTGAAATTTTGGTGAAAAAATTAAGTCATTTTTCTCATAATAGTATTCACCTGATATACATTCTGTGTCTTTATCTGGAAATACTGCACTTCCATAAACACTTACGCCCTCATAATCCTCAATATTCTTATAAGTTATGGTGTCACCAATGATTAACTCATGCAAAAATATAGCAATCGCTCCCACTATAAGTAAAAAAGAAAGAAACACGATTCCAATCACCTTAAGCATACGACGTCTATGTTTTTTTAAATAGTTAACACTTTTCTTGTCCTTAGTTATAATAATATCCTGTTCTTTTTGCATATTTTCTAATAAAAGGGTACATTCCTCACATTCTTTAAAATGCTGTTCCAGTTCCTCTTTTACTTCTTGTTCCAGAACCCCATCTACATAAAGAGGCAATAACTCTCTCACAATGCTACAACTTAATTTGCTCATTTTGCTTCCTCCTGCAATTTCATGCGGGCGCGATGGTAAGTAACCCTTGCCCAAGACGCTGATTTACCGAATATTTCACCAATTTCTTCAAAAGAAAGGTATCCAGAAAGCCGCATCAACACCACTTCCCTCATCTGTTCATCAAGAAGGCGGATATTTTGGTACAAGCTTATCTTACTTTCTCGCAGAATATAACTTTCCTCTGTAGAAAGTCCTTGAAATATAAGTTCGTCATCTATTTCTACGGTTGACTTAGAGTATTTGTTCCCTTTTCGCAAATACTGATACCAGACGTTTTTAGCAATCTGACAGAGCCACGTAAGTAAACTGCACTCACCTCGAAAATTGGGCAGACTTTTTAACACCTGAAAGAAAGTTTCTTGTGTCAATTCTTCGGCAATATGCTCGTTTTGACAAAAAGACATGAGATAGCCATAAACATTGCTAAAGTATTCTTCAAAAATCTGTTCAAATTCTTTGGATGATCTGCTCATTTTTCCCTTAACCGCCTTTCTATAAGATTAGTTGCAGATAAACACAAAACGTTACAAGCGTGAAAAATAATGCAAAAAACGCATTCTTCACATTATTTGTTAGGAATTTATTCTATTAATAAAATTTATTTTATCACTTCCATTTCTTATATTACCAATTTCATAACAATCATAAAATTTAGATACATGTTTGATGATTACATCTTTATGTTCAGCACTTGCAACAATATTGAATCCAACACCACAATTAAAAGTATGAAGCATTTCTTCATCACTTATATTTCCGTTGTTTTTAATATACTTAAAAATATTTAGTACGCGAAGCTTTGATAAATCTATTTCTGCAGTTAATCCATCTGGTATAACCCTTGATAAGTTTCCTTCAATCCCACCACCTGTAATATGTGCCATACCATGAATTATATCTTTAGGAAATAACTCCTTGATTGCCTTATAGTAAGGTGTATGTGGTTTCATAATCTGTTCTATAAAGGTAAGTCCATCTATTTTATCCAGTTTTATCTGAGGCATTTTATCCATAAGCAATCGAACCAAAGAATAACCATTTGTATGTAAACCATTAGAAGCAATGGCAAGAATAACATCGTCTTCCTGAATCTTGGAACCATCGATGACCTTACTCTTTTCCACGATACCTGAAATGCTGGAAGTTAATACGTATACTCCGGCCTCCACAACTTGCGGCTGTATAGAAGTTTCTCCCCCAACTAAGGAGCATTCATTTTCCTTACATGCATCAGACACACCCTTCACTAAGGTTTTAATGGTATCCTTTTCTGCATTTCCACATACGATGGTGTCCAACACCGCAAGGGGTTTGGCGCCCATTACCACAATATCATTCACCAAATGGTTAATCATATCATGGCAAATTGATTCCGTATATCCATATTCCATGGCTAATTTTTGCTTGGAACCTGGTTCCTCTGATTTCAGAACTAGTACGGGCTCTTTGATTTCCGGAAAATTAATATCATACAAAGAAGCAAACGGTCCCAAACCATTTAGTACTCTTTTGTCATTAGTCTCTAAGTGCTTTGCCATCTCTTTTTTGATGGTATCTGTATATGTTATATCGATTCCCGCTTTACTATAGGACAATCCTTCCTCTGTTTTCTCACTTCCTATGAGAATCTCATCCACTGTAACCCCAAGGGCAATTGACAAATCGTACAAAATTTCTATATTTGGATATGTCATTCCATTTTCCCATTTTGATACCGCCTGAAAAGAAATATTTAAATTATCTGCTAACTGCTGTTGCGTCAATCCCAATTCTTTTCTCTTATTCATGATAAAATTCCCAACTTTAATACTATTCAGCATTTCACGTACCTCCGTTTTCTTTTATCATACATGCTAGCCCTTTTAACGCTCAATAACTGGAAAAGGGAAGTTTCCGGTTATTTTCAACTGCCAGTTGAGTTTTTTTGTTTCCGCCACAGTAATAACAAGATTCCGACTGCTCCAATTAATATAACTCCGAATATCATAATAAAAATTGAAATATTGCTTACTTGTGTATTTGCGTCTGTTAGTATTGGTTCTACTGTGCCTATGTCAGTAACAAGTACTTCTGTAGTAGTTGCTTCTATAGTAGATTCTACTTCTTTATTTTCCGCTATTTTAAGCAACCGTTCTTCTTTTTCTTCAAATTTACCATCATTCAAATATTCCTGCATTCTCTTTGACATATCAGAAGTATTCTTTAATTTTAGTTCTTTTGTATTCAAACTCGTCACTTCCCATATTCTCAATGGGTTGTTCTCGTCTGTATATCCACAAAGATATATTTCACCCACTATGGGCGATATGGTAAATGAAAATTCCGGATAAGTTATTTCACTTCCTTCTGAAAACTCTCCTTTAATATTTTGAAACTGAATGACTGTAATTTCGTCTCCATCCACGCTTTTTACTTCTCCAAAATACACTTGTGAGTCTTCATTATTGAGTAAACATTCTGGTATATCACCTGCAAAACAGACCATTGATATAGAAAATAATGCAACCAAAGTTAAGATACATAGTAATAATTTTTTCAATATTATAGTCCTCCTCTTGACGATTTCCTTTATTTGGGATTTATGTTCTGATAGGTAACATAAATATGCCCACATCCAAAAATGACTGCACTGATTATTAATAAAATATAATTTAGGGTAATACCACTCAATAAAAAGATAAACGTTGGAATAATTGCTAGAGCAAGTCCTTGCCAAATTCTTTGTTTGTCACTTTTTAAATTTCTTATATGGAGAAACCAAATAATCCAATAAGCAATTAACAAAACAATATTCCCCAGCCAATAAATAAAAAACTTATTAACATGATTAAATCCAAATTCTCTAATACCAATAGCAAACACCATCAGGAACATAGACGCATATCGTCCAATCTGCTCTAATATATTCATAATCCGATTTTTACAAATGTTTTCAACACCACGAAACTTTACTGCATAAATTAAATTTGGTATCAGCATTATTACTACAATACCTAATCCCCCAAAGCTAATCCATTGCATCCCTACTTTTCCAGCCAAAAAGATACTGGTTGGTCCATCTGCACCGCCAATTACAACATTAATATTCATATTCTTTTAACTGCCTTTCTTTTAACTATTCATCATAAAAATTTCAATAAAATTGCAATAACTTATGACAAGTATATAATAAATATGAGAAAGTTCATAGTTATTTTAGATTTCTATTCGTTGTAATTCCTATTTCAATATGGTAAAGTTATTATACTGTGTTTTTACATAAATAAAATAGAAAGGTAGGTATATTTTGAGATTATATCAATCAAAATTTCGTGAAAAACTAAACGAAACCTTAAAAGCAGTACTACCAGTTGTGGGCATTGTTTTACTATTATGCTTTACAATTGCACCGATTTCGCCTAGCATTTTACTGGCATTCCTAATAGGAGCGGTCCTATTAACTATAGGGATGGTATTTTTTACTCTAGGTGTTGATCTCTCCATGACTCCTATGGGGGAAATGGTTGGTAAAAGTCTTACCAAATCCAAGAAATTATGGTTAATGATTATTCTGAGTTTTATACTCGGTTTTATAATTACTATATCTGAACCAGATTTACAGGTGTTAGCGGAGCAAGTTCACTCTGTTCCTAATTTAACTCTCATTCTCGCAGTTGCTTGCGGCGTAGGAATCTTTCTTGCATTGGCACTGCTCCGTATGTTATTCAACATCGCTTTATCTCATATGCTGGTTGTATGTTATATCATTATTTTTGCACTGGCATTTTTTGT
>CAZKGP010000045.1:0-5990 GCA_964552225.1 uncultured Acetatifactor sp. | reverse complement strand
GCTGCAGTTCCGTCAATAAATGATTCTGTGGAGCTGTGGAATATTTTCGCAAAAAGCACCCCCCAGTACATGAAGGAAATGGCAATTGCACTCCTACCAATTATCATATTTTTTGGTATTTTTCAACTTATGTCACGTAATATAAATAAGCGTTCCTTGATAAAAATACTTGTTGGACTTGTTTATACTTATGTTGGACTATTTCTCTTTTTAACAGGTGTTAATATTGGCTTTATGCCCGCTGGTAATTATCTTGGACAAGTTATTGCTGCGCTTCCCTATCGATGGATTATCGTTCCTATCGGAATGCTTATTGGTTATTTTATTGTTTTGGCTGAACCAGCTGTGTTTGTGTTAACCAAGCAAGTAGAAGAAATTACTTCTGGAGCTATTTCTTCCAAGGCTATGAGCTTAAGTCTTTCCATAGGTGTTGCAGTATCCTTAGGATTGGCAATGATACGTGTATTAACTGGAATCTCTATTTTCTGGTTTATAATACCCGGTTACTTTATCGCACTAATGCTATCCTTTTTTGTACCTAAGATTTTTACTGCCATTGCATTTGACTCTGGTGGAGTAGCATCTGGTCCAATGACAGCCACTTTCTTGCTTCCTTTTGCCATGGGCGCTTGTGTAAGTGTAGGTGGCAATATAATCACTGACGCTTTTGGAGTAGTGGCAATGGTCGCAATGACACCGCTTATTACCATTCAAATACTAGGATTAATCTACAAGCTCCGCTCCAGCCATGCCGAGAAAACAGTTGTTACCTTGGCACCTCAGGAAGCATTTGCATTGCTTGCAGATAATGAAATTATTGAATTCTAGGAAAGGAACAATATATGAGTAAAGTATATATGATGGTTACGATTACCAATCGTAATATCGGTCCTAAAATGTTATCTTTCTATAAAAATCATGCTATCTCCGTTATCATCGGCGCATTAGGTGCTGGTACAGCAAACAGTGAGGTTCTAGATTATTTTGGATTAGAGTCCACAGAGAAAACCGTCATGATTTCTTTTACAACATTAGAAATGTGGAAAACACTAAAAAAAGGGCTACAAAGAGAAATGAACATTGATGTACCTGGTACAGGAATCGCCTTTATCATTCCGATGTCCAGCATCGGTGGGAAAAAGCCCTTAGAATTCCTAATAGAGAATCAACATTTTGAAAAAGAGGAGGAAACGGTGTTGAAAGAAACAGCTTATGAATTGATTATTGTAGTTTCCAATCAGGGATATAGCGATCTAGTAATGGAAGCCGCTCAAAAAAAGGGCGCTGGTGGTGGAACAGTAATACATGCCACTGGTGCGGGAATGGAACGTGCTGAAAAATTCCTAGGAATGTCTCTGGCTGCTGAAAAAGAAATGATTTTTATAGTAACTAAATCAGATAATAAAAATAATATTATGAAAGGCATTATGGATAATGCCGGTATCGAAAGCAAAGCAAGGTCTATTGTGTTTTCTTTACCAGTTACCAGCACTGCCGGACTTCGTTTGCAAGAAGAAGAAATTAGCGAAGAAAATTAAAAAATCACCTGTAACATTTCTCAGAATGTTACAGGTTTTTTTATACAAGATATTGACGCCCTTGTCTAATGGTGTTAGACTATTTTTAGTCTAATAATGTTAGACACTTTTTTTGTATGTATTGGAAAGGTATGGTTATTACTATGGAACAATATAAATTAGGTGAGATGGAGCAACGATTCGCTGATATCATTTGGGAAAATGAACCTGTTAGCTCCCGTACTCTTACTACATTATGTGAACAGGAATTTAATTGGAAACGAACAACTACATATACTATGCTTAAACGCTTGTGTGATCGTAATATTTTTCAGAATAATAATGGTATGGTAACTGCACTTATGTCTAAAAATGAATTCGGTGCGGCTCAGGGAGAACAATTTTTAAGCGAAGCATTTAATGGATCTTTGCCACAGTTTTTTGCTGCTTTTACACAGCGTAAAAAATTGAGTACGAAAGAAATTAATGAGCTACAACGCTTAATTGATGAATATAAGGAGGACTAGTATGCTTGACCAACTCTTTTTACAAATTTTAAATATGAGTTTTACCGGATCCATTGTAATTATCCTTGTGCTAATGGTTAAGTTACTTTTGAAGAAAGCTCCAAAGGTATTTTCCTATGGACTTTGGTCAGTGGTGCTATTTCGACTCATTTGTCCCTTTTCTTTTGAAAGTATCTTTAGCTTACTGCCAACAAAAGCTACTCCTATTTCTGAGGATATTCTCTATATGGAGGTTCCTAAAATTGATACTGGCATTACCGTAATTAACAATGCTGTGAATACTGTGTTGCCATCAGCCACGCCATATGCAAGCGTGAACCCTATCCAAATCTGGGTATTTATTGGCAGTTTCATATGGATTTTAGGTATCATTGTTTTGCTTGGACATAGCCTTTTTACCTTACTACATTTAAAAAAGAATCTCCAAAATGCCAAGCTTTATAAGGACAATATTTTTATTTCTCAGAACATTAAAACGGCCTTTGTTATGGGGTTTTTCCGTCCTCAAATTTATCTACCAACCAATTTGAATGATTCTGAAAGAGAATATATTCTTCTCCATGAGCGAACCCACATTAAGAATTTTGACCACATCATAAAGCTTATTAGCTTTTTGGTCTTGTGTATTCACTGGTTCAATCCTTTCGTGTGGGTTGCTTTCTTTGTAAGCAGTAGAGACATGGAAATGGCCTGTGATGAAGCGGTTATTAAACAGCTAGGGAATGATGTCAAAAAAGACTACTCTTCTTCTCTTTTGACTCTTACTACAGGCAGACGAGTTGTAGGTGGTACTCCCCTTGCCTTCGGTGAAGGTGATACCAAAACCAGAATTAAAAATGTACTGAACTACCAGAAACCTGCCTTTTGGGTACTATTCGTGACAGCAGTCATTGTTATTGGTGTCGCATTAGGATTGATGAGTAACCGCAAAGAGGAAGAAACTTATCCTACACCAGAAAATGAAACTCAACTTCAACCAATAGAAAATGATACAAAAATATACTCTGAATCTACTGAGAATTTATGGAATGCCCGCACCCAATATGTAGGGGATAATTCTGCTGTTGGCAAGCTCATTGGTTTGCTTCCTATTCCAGAGGGATTAGAGTATGATCATTTTAAGCTTCATACTACTGAGCAACCTTATACTATAGAAATTGTGTATTCTGCATCAACAGAAACACTAGAGTTACTAGATACACTTGCTAAATACGACACTGATGATACTTCTGCTATAGGAATTTTAAAGAAAAATGCCTTAATTCTGCTTGCATTAGTGGATAACGCAGAGGGTGTGAGTTCCGTATTAACAGATGGTACCAGTGAAGTAGGCTTTCATTATGGACGCCAGTGGGCAGAAGAATCAGTCAATGGTGATATACGTGATTATGCAGTAAGCCCAGAACAATTACAGGAACTAATTAATGGATTCCAATCCATCTCAAATGCAGAGTCGATGAAGGAGCAAGTTAAGGATGAGAGCCCATTAACACAGGCTACACACAATGCAATTTTAGAACAGAATAAACTTAATAACAGACAGAACAATATTGCCTATGAAAGCCATGTGGTTCTAGCAACAGAAACAGATTCTGAATCAATAACGGTTTATGCAATGGTGCTTTATGAAGAGTATAGCCTAATCGATGGAAAATTCGACCATACAAAAATGGTAGGAGGCAGTCATATCGCTACTGCATTAACCTTCGATATTGAGGCAAACGACGAATATCTGCTTCGTGAATATTGGGAGCCACAGCCTGGCTCCTATCATAACGCTGACATTAAAAGTAAGTTCCCTGAAGCGGTGTGGCAGGATGCACTAAATACACAAAAATATATTTATCTACAAAAGCAAAGTATTTATAACCAAATAATTGATGATGGTTATATTAATCCAGAAAATATGATTACGAGTATTATTGATGAAATGTGGAAAACAGCAAATACTACCTCAGATTGGAGATTACAATCATCACGAAATGAATTAACATATTATGGTGACTATATGCTTCTCTATGCTTATGACAGATTTTTGGAAGGTAACCAAACTGATGAAAAAGGCAAAATTATGGAAACGGCATGCAGAATAATTCTAAACCAGTATAATGAAGATATTGATTATCTCTCAACAACAGGACAAGATTGGTTTGATACCTATCTAGCTTCTTTACAAGAACGTGAGAAAAAAGAAGGCATGGTTTTCATAAGAGAAAACATGCCTAAGGGATATTTATTATTAAATTATTATTGGTCACAGAATTAATTTTTTAATTCGCAGAATCGGCCTCTTCTAACGGAAATGTAACCTTCCAATTTCCTTTTGTTTCCATACCAGATATCACAAAATAACCAGATAAGGTATAATTTGAAATTTCATCTTGTGGAATATCAAAAACATCATTATGATAATCAATACGGTTTTCTTGATCATCATATTTAATAAAGTCAAATCCACCTTTACTATTAATTATGTTTCCTGCTTTATCTTTCAAATAGAAATGCCCGTGGTTATCATTGCTTGATTTATCTTTTACAGATGTTTGAATGTGTAACTTTCCATCAATATAGCCGATGCCTGTAAGCTCAATCCCATCAACCGCGAATTCGCTCATAGGAGTAGATGGGATGAGAGCATCAACAAAGGCACTCATATCTCCAGGAGCCACATACCCACCTCCCCTTTTTGAAACTTTCTGTGTGGACTCAGCATTTGGGACTGTTGATAAATCAATTAAGAAAGGAATGTCATCATATGTTTTTTTATGACTTAAAAATCTACTTACTGAAAATGTTATTTTCTCACCAGCAATATCTTTGCCCTCCCCCTCCTGAATGGTAATTAAAAAAGTTGCTTTTTTAGTCTCTGCATCATATCCCACATAGCTACAGTGTCCAATGCTACTAACAGGACGGTTAATGGAATAACTCTCAGGAAGATCTATGGTTTCGTCGATACGATTTCCTGTTAAATCCTCCATAGTAATATAGATTTCCGCAACATTTTCATGGATATATGCGGATACTACCTCCATTTTGATTCCGTTGTCTACATCCGTTTTTTTAATTGGCTTAAAAAACTGGGCAGTAGCAGGAGAAATAAGATACATCAGTCGATAAATGGGCTCTGTATCTGCTAATACGGGCATCACCAAAAAGAAGCAAAGACAAAAAGAAGCAAATGCTATCATAGGTTTACGTAATGCTAGAAGTATGACTCTATACTTCTTTTTTTCATATTTTTGAGTGTCTTCTATCGTTATTTCAATTAAATCTTGGTCAGGATTCACTTGTTTGTTAAGGTGTTTATACTGCTCTCTAAACATAATCTTCCTCCTTCATAAATCCTCGTAACATAGCTCTTGCGCGAGTCAGTTGGGTCCGAATCGTTGCATTTTTTCTGTTTAATATTACACTCATCTCCTCAAGAGACAAATTTTCATAATAAAATAAATGAATCACTTCCCGATATTTTGGGGGTAACTTTTGCAATTCAAGATAAAGGTAATTACTATCCTCTTCATCAAATGTAATGTTATCTTCAAGGTGTTGTGTCTTTTTTCTCCATGAAGAATTCCAAAGCTTCTTGGAACAGTTAATGGTAACACGAATAAGCCACGCTTTTCGGTGCTCCTCATCTTTAAATACTGGTTTCTTTTTTACATAACGAAGAAACACTTCTTGAAACACGTCATCTGCATCATGTTTCGTTCCTGTGCGAGCAAAAGCAAGTCGATATACCGTATCAGAATAATTTCTGATTACGTTTTCCATGCAATCATCCGTACGAAATGATTGTTCTTCCATACTTTAACCCTCCCTTCACTTTAAACACCCCTCAACTTCCTATAATGTTACAAAACCTTTTTATAAAATTCTGCCAAATTTTACAAAAAATAATAGCGTGCACAAAAAGCACGCTACATATATATCCCAAAATATAAAT
>CAZKGP010000044.1:0-11795 GCA_964552225.1 uncultured Acetatifactor sp. | reverse complement strand
GAAAAAGGGTGGGGAGTTGGCTTATATCTTACTCGGAAGATTTTGGAAGAACAACATGGAAATGTTATAGTTAAATCTACAAAATATCAAGAACAAAATAGTAGCAATCCAGGGGCCGAATTTATTGTTTCGCTTCCCCTTAAACACTGATAGGAGAAATTTTATGGCAAAAGCAGAATGGTATGAAGGAAAAGAAGGAAGAGCAGAACATTTGGTTTATTTGAATAAAGAAGGAAAAGAACTAGAAAAATTATTGGAAGGCAATAAAACCATGATTATTCGAGGTGCTGCTGGGAAAAAGTCACCACTAGGCGGACGAGCTAAAGTAGATGATATTACTTATTTTGTAGAAACTGGCGGTGATTTGATGGTAACACATAGAGGAACTATATCGAAGGTAGTGGAATCGGAGAAAATGACACCTGAAGAATCTGTTCAATTTGTAGCTCAATATGAGAAGGAACTAAATTTATCTAAAAAGCAATATGAACGCTGGGCAGGTAAAAAATATCTGGCAGTTTACGAAATTTCTAATTTAGAATCAATTGAGCCATTTCAATATAATCGTGAAAACAATATGGATGATTGGATTATTACAGATGATATAAGAAAAATTAAGCTTTAAAAACTGGAAGTCTTACAAATTTGTTGTCTTACAACTTTGTAAGACTTTTTTTCTGACTTGAAAGTGTATTGAAAGATAACTATTTTATACTATGAATATAACATTAATAGAAAAGTCGCGTAAACTTATTAGAATGGAGAATATAATGAATAAAATATTAAAAACGAAAGATTTATGTAAGACCTATGGAAAAGGTCAGAATCAAGTAAAAGCAGTTGATTGTATTAATATTGAAATTGCTCAAGGAGAGTTTGTAGCTGTTATTGGTAAATCAGGTTCTGGAAAAAGCACATTGCTTCATCTTTTAGGAGGATTGGATAACCCTACATCAGGTGATGTAATCATTGGTGGAAATGCTATATCTTCTTTAAAGGAGGAAGATTTGACTGTATTCAGACGAAGGAAAATAGGATTTGTTTTTCAAGCATTTAATTTAGTTTCGTCTTTAAATGTATGGGAAAATATTGTATTACCCATTGGATTAGATTCTTCTAAAGTAGATGAAGGTTTTGTCAAGGATATCATTCGCACACTGGAGTTAGATGATAAAATTAATAGTTTACCAAATACCCTATCTGGTGGACAACAGCAGCGTGTGGCTATAGCAAGAGCTTTGTCCATGAAACCAGACATTATTTTAGCAGATGAACCCACGGGAAATTTGGATTCTAAGACTAGTTCAGAAGTAATGTCTTTATTAAAGATGTCTGTAGAAAAGTATGGGCAAACGTTAGTAATGATTACACATGATGAAGAAATTGCTCAGTTAGCTGATAGAATTATTGTTTTGGAGGATGGCAAAGTGAGGAGACATTCTAAGATGCCAAATGATGTCAGCTAAGAATTTCTAAATCCCCCTGTGTGAAGTTTCACTTCACATTATATGTGGCGCGAATGCGGCGAAAGGAATGAATATAAAAATGAAAACAATTACACAAATGGCCTTATCTAATATAAAACATAATAGAAGTAGATCTATTTTAATAGGGATTTCTATTTTATTGACTAGCTGTTTACTTATGGTGGTAGGAACAGTTGGGCAATCAATCATAGTAAACCAAACAGAAAATGCAGGAGTTCTTTATGGAGAATATGAATTTGGTTTAAGAGATGTGCAAGCAAATGAATTGGATAAAATCTCTCATCAAGCAAATATTGATTATATTGGAGTATATGAGACAGTTTTTAATACTCAAATACCTGGTATTACAGCTTCCTTTTTATATATGGATGAAAATGCTTTTAAGGTAGCTTCAATCAAGTTAGATGAAGGTGAAATGCCTAAGAACGAGAATGAAATTGTGGCAACAAGAGACTTCTTACAACAAGCAGGTGCAAAGGGAGAAGTGGGAGAAACGGTAAAAATACCTTATAGAGTGTTGGGAAAAGGTGAAATTAAAGAGTCATTATTTACTATTAGCGGGATTATGCCAGAAAATAGTGCTAGCAGTACTCAGAAAAGGTATGGTGGTTACGTCTCCAAATCATTTTCAGATAAGGTAATTAGTCCCGAAGATCATTCTTATACGGCTATTGTTAAATTATCAGAACTAAAATTAGACTCTTATGAAACAGGGGATTTAATCTATGAAATAACCGATTCTTTAGAATTTGATCGGAAAAATGTAAGCTTAAATATGGGTTATATAAGCTGGTCTAAAGATCCAAGCATAGAAGTGATTGTTACCTGTGTATTTGTTGCCCTCATTATCATTAGTGTGAGTTGCTTGGTTATTTATAATATTTTCTATGTAGGCATTGTTCAAAGGGTGCAGGAATATGGCAAGCTAAGGGCAATTGGTGCAAGCAAGAGACAGATTCGCTCTCTAATAAGAAAAGAAGGATATTTAATAGGGTGTATTTTTATACCATTAGGAATCATTCTGGGACTGATTATTTCTAAAATTAGTTTTATTATCATTCAAAATGCAACAACCTTTATGCCACCAGAGGCAAAGCCTTATAAAGTTTTTTTTCCAAGTATAATTTTATTGGTTATAGTGGTGTCCTTTATCACAATTATGGTATCCTTGTCAAGACCAGCAAAAGTTGCTTCAAAAATTTCGCCTGTCGATGCCATTCGTTTTCAAAATAATAAAGCGAAGGAAAAAAATAAAAGAAAAGGACATAAAAATATCTCACTTATTTTATTAATTATATCTAATATGTCTAGAAATAAAAGACGTACTATTTCTACAATACTCACTATGGGGCTAAGCTGTATTATGTTCGTAAGTATTTCTCATCTTGCCAGCAGTCTAAGTGTGCAGGATTTGGTAGACCGTGATATAGAAAAGGGAGATTTTGTACTGTCAATCGATTATTCATCTAATGACGAAACATATCCTGAGAATAACTTAAACCAGCTACATAAAAGAGGATTGTTAGGTGAAAACACTATAAAGAAAATTGAGCAAATAGATGGAGTAACAAAGGTTGAAATAGGAATGCAGCTTTTAGTAAATTCAGGTACTTTACAAGAAAATAATGATGTAAAAAATTTTGTGATACAAGTTTTGGATAGAGAAGCCTTTGATAAGGTTAAAAAAGAAGATTTTAAGCGTGGAACTATGGATTATGACACTGCTGTCAAAGAAAATGGAGTCATTTATTGTTGGGATAATTCTTTTGATGAAAGCGGAATCGCTCTAGGTGATAGGCGTGAAATTTCTGTATATGATGGAGATAATTTGATTCCTCTCAGTGTACAGGTTCAGGGAACTACTGCTAGTGGAAATGGAAGATATATCATGACAGAAGACACTTTGGCAGGGTTAAAGATGGAGAATTTGCCAATCACTTCACTTTATGTTTATTGTGAACAAGATAAATATGATGCGGTGAAAGAACAAATGCAACAGTTAACTGATCAGGACGATTATTATATATTAACTCGCAGAGATGAAATTGTTAAAATGAGCAAACTTGCTTTACAGGTTATTATTATACCAATTTATATTTTCTTAGGTATTATAGGTGCTATCACTTTTATGAATATGGCTAATACCATGATTACTAGTATTATAACAAGAAAAAAAGAACTTGGTACTTTGCAGGCAATTGGACTTACGAATAGACAGCTCACAAGAATGTTAACTGGAGAAGGATTAATTTTATCCATGGGATCTTTAGTTGTATCTTTAATAATAGGAAATATTCTTGGTTATAGATTGTATTTATGGGCACTCGAATCTAGACTTCTTGGAATAAGAGCCTACCATTTTCCTACTATAGAATTGTTATGTCTATGCATTATTGTTATCGGAATTCAGCTTGTATTGTCTGCTGTTATGACTAAAAATATTCAAAAAGAAACGTTAATTGAACGGATTAGGTATCATGATTAGAAAAATAGTGTTGCTGGTGAACCCAGCGACACTATTTTAATATATAAAAATTATGATACAACAATAGCCAATTAGCCTTAAACCACTGCATAATCTGCCAATATCCACAGCCTCTTAAATTAAATTCTTTAATTAAGTCGAATTTGGCTTGGAGGCTCCGCACATCTTCAAACCATACTTCGTGTAAAATCCCATCTTCCATATAATTAAAAAAAGGACTTTGAGCCAATTCATCAAATTCAATGACTGCTCCTTGTTGTATAGCGATTCTTACTGCTTGCACATTGTTAATTGTAGTAGCCATGGTACTTCCACGCACAAAAGGGAGAGGCCAATCATAGCCATAGTTAGGAATTCCTAAATCTATTTTCTCAGGTGGTATTTCTGTAATGGCATATTCTACGACTTGACGGACTTTATTAATGGGAGCGACAGCCATGGGGGGCCCGAAGGTATATCCCCACTCATACGTCATGAGAAGTACATGATCCGCCGCCTCCCCAAGCGCCCTATAATCTTTTCCTTCGTATAGCAATCCCTCCTGAGTAGCGGAGGTTTTGGGAGCAAGTGCTACAGAGAGACGGTATCCATTTGCACGCAACGCTTCTGCTGTTTTCCATACAAAAGCAGTGAATGCATCGCGGTCGCTTGCCAAAATATATTCAAAATCAATATCCACTCCCTGATAGCCCTTTTCCTCCATTGTCTGTAGTAAATTACTTATAAGATTAGCGGTGGCTTCATCATTATTAACCACAGCACTAATTAAGCGATTGTTAAAACGTCCATCTGGTCCAAATGGAGTTAGTGTTAATATGGATGCGGTACCAAAGCGAGTTGCTTCTTGAATCATCCATTCATCATCTAAAGCAGGCTCAATTAATTCACCTGTAGTAGTGAAGCCATATGAAAATATAGACAGCTCTGACAGATAGGGCAACGTTTGTTCTAAAACCCATCTGCTAATAAAAGGATAAGCATATCCATTGACAGAAATGCTTTTACTAGGATTCCTTGTATTTTGGTAAATGAACAGTGCTTGCCCAATAGCTAGTGCATAGGGATAAATAAGTTGGTTGTCATCAATAATCTGCCAAATACTAACGCCAGTAGTGGCAGCAATCCCTTCTATTGTATCTCCCTCTTGAACAACATATATTTCCATGAATACTCCAAAGTATAGCTCTTAGGTATAGTATATGTGGGGATTTTAAAATATTCCTTTTTTATTATATTATTTTGAATAGACCATTATATATCAGTCAATACTTAATTAAAAAAGGAGATGATTTTTTGAAAGCAACTTACAAAGATAAACCAATCAGCACAACCCCAAAGGGCGTTTGGGAAAGTAGTCGCCCACAAAAAGACAATAAAGGTAAGTCTTCACCATCTACTGATTTACAAGGAAATGGCTATCCTTTAAAGCAAAGTAAATAAGTAAATGATGAATGTACAATTGCGACTCGCATTGTGCTTCTTATGACGTACGGATGGGGATATGTTTATGGACATTTATGTCATAAGTATATCCCCTTAGAAATTGGATATTATGATGAAGTGCTTAATATTGAATGATAGCCAGCTCCTGAATTACCAGCTCAGGATCGTATTGATGAACATAGTGTCCAGTATTGCAATCTTCTAATCTTCCTTTAGATGATTGTGCAATCCAACGACTCTGTATTTCTAAATATTCATCATAACCAGGCAGTCCTTTTGATTCTTCTAACTGAGGAACCATTAAAATGGTTTGAAGGTTTGGGGGTAAGGAAACCTCATTAGCCAGAACTGCATTTGATAATTTTAGTTCTGTTTCCTCTCGTACATTTTTACCATAAGCGACATTAAGCGTTATGATCCGGTCTAAATCACGATAGTGCTCATTCACAAAAGTAAAATCATTACGGTTTTCCTGAGACAGATTTTTTATTGCATTGGGAAACATCTTGTCAGCTAGTCGCAATAACCCAGTTGCACGCAATGTCGGAGCAAGTTTAGTAAGGGGTGGGATAGGTGCTTCACCGTAATTAAGGTACAGTTCTGGAGACATGCAATCTAAAAGAAGCAGTCCTGACACATCATTTGGATATGTACCAGCAAAAAGATGGGCTTCAACTCCTCCCAGAGAGTGAGCAACCAGTAGATAGGGCGGTGAAATCCCAGCTTTTTCCAATGCCAAATAATCCTCATACACTATATTATCCAGGGTACGGGAAGCGTTTGTTTCTTCGCTCCAGCCATAGCCAGGACGTTCTAGAACAGCAATCATATATTCTTTATTGAGTTCTGACCAAAGAGGATAGAAATCCGCTGTAGGAGATGGCGTTCCTAACCCAGAAATCATCACAATTGCGGGGTCATTAGGTTTAGACCTTTCTCCGGTAACATAGACATGCATTTGATGTCCATTGACCTCCACCATCTGCCCTTCTGGCATATATGATGCCAAATCACTTTTATGCTTTGTAGCGCTCCAATAAGCTGAAATAACTATCAGGAGTGCTGTGCAGGCTAATATTTTCCCTATTATTATCAGAACTTTACCGAGTTTTGTTTTACCTTTAGTCATTTGCTTTTACCTCCCATTTATAAACACATCTTTACCTTGTTTTCAGCCCAAGCCATTGTGGGGAAAAATATGAAGAAACTTATGGCAATAGCATATAATAACGAAATGAAACTTACCGACAAATTTAAGAGTAATTGTTCTGGAGAGTGCATATTAACAAGGCAGGAGGTGAGTCCTATTACGAATCCAAATCCTCCAGTAGCCATCGTGAATTTTATAGTGTTTTTTGTTGCTACATAAATACTTTCAAGCTCTGATTTGGAGTAGTCATAATTCTTTTTGAAACTTGATAAAATATATTTGGTAATAATGTCTCCACTTTTGGAAGTATATAAGAAAAAGACCAATGGTATAAGAATGATTATCATCGAAGGTATATCGACAATGAATGTTAGAATATTAAATATTCCGCCAATCCCTATAAACATTAATATTGAAAATAACAGGCCAATTAAAATAAGCATTTATTCATCTCCTTAATTTTCATTTACGTTACTAGTAAAATGATTGATATACTCTTCGAGAGCTTTTCCACTGTCTGATATTATTTCATATCTATTCTGAAAATAGTTCTCAGTCATTATTTTTATAGGCATCGTATTTACCGAAATACATAACACTGCTACAATCAAGCATGCAACACCAAGCCCAAATAATTTTTTAAAATCCAGTTGGTCACCTTTTGCTCGTCTTATTCCTTTGCTGACTGCAGCATCAAGCAAAACAGAATTATAAGAGCGAGTTTTTTCAATATGCTGTTTCAATAATTTATTATTCATTAGACACCTCCAATCTCAGCATTTTCAAAGCTCTGTTTAAACGACTCTTTACAGTGCCCTCTGGTATTTTCAAAATAGTGGATATTTCTATCAGAGTATATTCGGAGTAATATTTAAGGCTGACTATTTCCCGAAGTTCTAAAGGCAAATTCTCAATTAGCTCATTAAAGTTTAATTCATCATAATTATCAATATGTCTGCCTTCAGGCATTATGTTCACTGTAATTTCGTGCATTTTTCGCTTGTGCATATCCTTTGAAACATTTAATATTATTCGAGTAAACCATGTACCTACATATTGAGGCTCCCTAAGACGCTTTATTCCTTTGTATGCACGGAAAACAGCTTCGCTGACAGCATCAAGAGCAAGGGATTCCTCTCCAAGAATGCCCTTTGCCGTATAAAAAAGTCTTGATTTTAAGGTGTCGCAAAGTTGCACAAAGCAATCATCATCACCTTTTGAGGCACACTTTGCTAAATGGGTAAGCAACTCTTTATCATTCATGAAATCCCCCTTTCTCTAGTTATCTATATATTAGACATGAAAAAACACGATTCGGTTCTTGTTTTTAATATTATTTTATTGAGTTCTTTCACCTCACTAATCATATAAAAATTATGGCATAAAGTATAGTTGTATGTATCATTTAACCGTCGTATAATATTCCTAAGAGAATATGAGTAAAAAAAAGGAAGTACTATATGAGAAATCCCGAAGAAACTGTTGGAAAAATGATTGACAAAGTTAGTACAAGTTTTATCGCATATACAGACAGTGATGGTTTTCCTATCACAAAAGCTATGTTAAAGCCAAGAGAAAGAGAAGGCATAAAAACCATTTGGCTTTCTACAAATACATCTTCCAATAAGGTTAAATGTTTAAAGGAAAATAATAAAGCCAGTATATATTTTATTGATAAGCGTTTTTTTCGAGGTGTAAGTTTGATCGGAACAATAGAAGTATTAAAAACACTTGAAGCAAAAGAACGAATATGGCAAGAGGGCGATATTATAGCAACTTTAAATCGGTAGATTTTGACATTTAGTACATTATATGAATGGTTATCTAAGTGGAGGACAACTATGAACAGACATACTTTAATCAGAGTTTTATTAGCTTTATTTTTAGTATTTTCTTTGATAGGTTGTAAAAGGACAGTGATGGCAGAATTAGAGTCTAAAATTACAGAACCAGAAACTGAAACAGTACAACCAAAAGAAACTACGGCAAAAAATGAATCAACAGAAGAATCAACAGAAGAATCAACAGGATATTATGGACAACTTCACGTGGAAGGAACGAAGATTTGTGATGAAAATAATAATCCAGTTCAACTAAAAGGAATCAGTACACATGGTTTAGGGTGGTTTCCAGAATATGTTAATTCTAAGGCTATTCAAGAATTTCATGATAATTGGAATATGAATGTATTTCGTTTAGCCATGTATACGGCGGAGAATAATGGTTATTGCTCTAGTGACAGCAAACAAAAGGAACAGCTAAAATCAATTATTCATGATGGCATTAAGGCTGCTCAAAATGCGGATATGTATGTTATTGTAGACTGGCATATTTTGCAGGATAATAACCCATTAACAAATGTGGATGAGGCAAAAGCATTTTTTGATGAGATATCTTCTTTTTATAAAAATGATGCACATATTATATATGAAATTTGTAATGAGCCAAATGGGAATACCTCATGGGATAATATTCAGGAATATGCTAATCAGGTTATACCCGTTATACGTGAAAATGCACCTGATGCAGTGATTATTGTAGGTACACCAACTTGGTCTCAAGATGTAGATGTTGCCACAAAATCACCTCTTGATAATTATGATAATATTGTGTATGCATTACACTTTTATGCAGATACCCATAGAGATAACTTGCGAGATAAGATGGTACAAGCGATAGATAATGGATTACCTATATTTGTAAGTGAATTTGGTATTTGTGATGCTTCTGGAAATGGTGCAATTAATGCAAGTGAAGCAAACAAATGGATAGATCTACTAAATGAGCACAATGTAAGCTACGTTGCTTGGAATTTGTCAAATAAATCTGAAAGCTCTGCAATTATAAATGAAAATTGTAAGAAAACATCTGGATTTGAAGAGTCAGATTTAACAGATAGTGGTAAATGGCTTAAAAGTAACTTGCTTGCAGAGTTGCATGAAGAGCAGAAGAATAATACAACTACAATCAAGAATAATAGTACTGAAAGTACAAAAACTGAAGCAAGTACAAATGCTAACACTGGTACTGACGCTAATACAGGAACAAATGTAGATGCAGACGCAACGATAGATACAGATATAGAAATAGTGACAGCATTTTCAGTATTATCAGCTACAGCCATTTTAGATAATTCTTGGGAAGAAGAAGGGAAGATGTGCTACTTATATCATATCAACTTGGAGAATTCTTCAAGTGAGCCAATTGAAGATTGGAGTGCAACAATAAACTTTGACAGTGATGGGGAGATTATTAATTTTTGGGGGTGTAGTGCAAGTATCGAAAAGGGTATTATTACGATTTTGCCTGCAGATTATAATACTATCATTGAAGGAAATAGTAGTATAACAGACATAGGAATTATAGTTAAAAAATAATTATTTCACACTACTTTAAGCAGAACGGAGGAATATTATGCGAATGTACGATATTATCTTAAATAAAAGAAATGGAAAAGAACTTACAAAAGAAGAAATCGATTTTTTTGTAAAAGGATATACCAATGGGGAAATACCAGATTATCAAGTATCTGCATTATTAATGGCTATTTATTTTAGGGAGATGACAGAAAAGGAAACCTTATATTTGACTATGGCCATGATGCATAGTGGAGATGTTTTAAATTTAGATGAAATAAAAGGAATTAAGGTTGATAAGCACAGTACTGGTGGCGTGGGGGACAAGACATCCTTGGCATTAACTCCAATGGTGGCAGCGTGTGGGATTCCTGTAGCCAAAATGAGTGGCAGGGGACTTGGACATACTGGAGGAACCATAGATAAATTGGAGAGCTTTGAGGGCTTTTCAACGGAGATTTCAGCTCAACAATTTATTGACAATGTGAATCATATTGGGATTGCTATTATGGGACAGACGGCAGATTTAGCACCTGCGGATAAAAAGTTATATGGTCTTAGGGATGTAACTGCTACGGTAGATAATTTATCCTTGATTGCAAGTTCTATTATGAGCAAAAAGTTAGCTGCCGGTGCAGATGCCATTGTGCTAGATATTAAAACTGGAAGTGGGGCATTTATGAAGACTGAGGAGAATGCGTTTGCTCTAGCAAAGGAAATGGTAAAAATCGGTAATAATGCTGGTAAAAGAACAATAGGAATTGTTTCAGATATGGATCAACCCCTTGGCTGGGCAGTGGGAAATGCTTTAGAGGTAAAAGAAGCAATAGATACTTTAAAGGGAGAAGGTCCTGATGATTTTGTAGAGCTATGTTTTACTTTGGGAAGCCACATGCTTCTTGCGGGAGGAAAGGCGACTACAGAGGAAGAGGCACGTAATAAACTAAAAAAGACAATAGAGGATGGTAGTGCGTTACGAAAGATGGCAGAGTTTGTGGAAGCACAGGGGGGAAATCCAGAAGCAGTGTATCACGCAGAGTTTTTACCTAAGGCAACTATAATACAGCCTATCTTAGCCCAACAGGATGGGTATATAGCACATATTGATTGTGAGAAAATCGGAGTTTGCTCACTTGTGTTAGGCGGTGGCAGAGAAACAAAGGAAAGTGAAATTGACCTTGCAGTAGGTGTTGTTTTGGAGAAAAAGGTTGGGGACAGAGTAATAAAAGGAGAGCCATTAGCCATGCTGCATGCAAACAATTCAATAAAAGCTGCTGAAGCCGAGCAAATATTTTTAGATGCATATACGATTACAAAGGAACAAAAAGATAAACCAATATTAATTAAAGGACCAGCTATTTGTCATGTATCTTAAGACTCAATAATATATTGTTATATGAGAAAAGATAAAAAAATAAATAAAAAAAAAGAATTATTAGTAGAGTCCTTTCAATTGCCCAAGGATATTTGTATGGGAGCCTTAAAAATCACAATGACAGGTAATATGGAGGCTTGGATAGAGAATTATAGGGGAATTCTTGAATATACAGGACAGGTAATTGTTCTACAAGCAAAAACTTGTCAGGTACGATTTGAAGGAGAGCGATTATATATCGACTACTATACCAATGAAGATATGAAAATAAGTGGATGTATTACATCTGTCCGCTATATTTAAGGAGTGGTAGCAGTGGTCAAATTATTAAAATATCTAAAAGGTTATGTGAGAATTAGAGTAAGTGGATTTGCGCCAGAACGCTTTATGAATTTATGTAGCAATAAAAATATTTTGCTATGGGAAATTGTAAAAGAAGAAAACGTATATTATATGAGCATTAGTTTAAGCGCATTCTATCAACTTCGTCCCATTGTTC
>CAZKGP010000043.1:0-11898 GCA_964552225.1 uncultured Acetatifactor sp. | reverse complement strand
ATGAGCCCCGTTAAAAAACGTCGGCACTTGATTTCACCAAGTCGCAGACGCAGGTGAAATCTTAGTACCGCTACGTTTTTTGCCGAGCGAGAGCGTGGGCGAATGGAATGGTTATGACTACTTCGTAACATTCCGATGACATTGGGGGCTTAAACTGTAACTACTTATTATTTCATTAGAGAAAATTTATATTTGTTTAATTGACATAGATTTATAAGAAACGTATAATCAGCGTATATGTGACCATCTACTGGTAGAGAGAATGTGAAGAGCCACATTCTTTTTTTGTATTGATAAGTCAGATTTTAAAGGAGACAGAAGAAATGTTAGGGAAATTCAGTGTTAAAAAACCATATACGGTATTGGTAGGAGTTATTTTAGTTATTGTATTAGGGGTGGTTTCTTTTACAAAGATGACAACAGACTTAATGCCAAATATAAGCTTGCCATATGTTATTGTTATGACTACATACGCGGGGGCAAGTCCAGAAACCGTAGAAACAGTAGTTACAAGGCCAGTAGAGGCAACCATGGCAACAGTTAGTAATATAGAAAGTATTAGTTCTGTTTCATCAGAAAATTATTCTATGGTTATTCTTGAATTTTCCCAATCAACAGATATGAATTCTGTCTCATTGGAAATACGCGAAAGCTTAGATCAGATAAAGTCATATTGGGATGACTCCGTAGGAAATCCTATTATTATGAAATTAAATCCTGATATGCTACCAGTTATGATAGCAGCGGTTGGTATGGAGGGGATGGAGCCTGCTGAAATAAGCGCCCATATCACTGATTTCATTGTGCCTCAAATTGAAAGCATTGAAGGTGTTGCTAGTGTGAGTGCAACGGGACTTCTTGAGGAAAGTGTTAATGTTATTATTCAACAAGATAAAATAGATGAAGTAAATAAGCTTGTTTTTGCTGCCATTGATGACAAAATGGCAGAAGCAGAAAAGGAATTAAACGATGGTAAGGAAACTCTTTTAGAATCTCAGGATAAAATTACCGATGGTAAGAAAGAATTGTGGGATGGCCAGCAAAAACTAACTGAGGGTAAAAATGAACTAGAAGATGGAAAGAAAAAATTAACAGAGGAACAAGAAAATACAAAGACAAAACTAGCAGAAACCAAACGTGATTTGCTAACAGCAAAAATGAATTTGGAAGCTGCAAAGTTGAATTTTAATACCAATATTACAACTGCAATAGCGTTGAATAGTGGTATTGCTGAAATTGATTTTATTTTGGAATCCCCATCTGCTTATCAAAATGCCTATAATGGAATCATTACAAGTGTTTCCAATTCAGATGCAGGAAATCAAGAACAATATATACAACAAATTATTACTTTAAAAAACAAACTATTTGAAAGCACTATATTAAAAGAAGCTACTAACCTTAGTCTAGAATTAAATACACTATTAAGTGCATTAAATGCATTAGATTGGACTGATTCTAATAATTTTGAAACTGTATATAGTCAATTAAACCTGATAGTGGAAAGCGCAGGAATACCATTAACCGTTCAAAAAGTAAAAATGGTAAGTGCATTAAATGACACAACCAATGGTTTGGGTTATGAAGCATATGTTAAAATGGCCAATGGGACGATTGTTACTTTGGATGACAAATTAGGTGCTGTTAATCACGGACTTGTAGAATTAGAAAAAGGTAATTTAACGGCAGCCATTGAATTAGCCAATGCCAATTCTGTGATTACTATGGGTGAATATCAAATGGACATGACACAAGCCCAGTTAGATGCCATAAAAGAACAACTTGAAGCAGGAGAAGAACAACTGACAGATGCCAGAAAGCAGATGGAAGATGGTGAAACACAGTTTGCAGAAGCAAAGGAATCAGCTTATGAAAATGTTGATTTAACAAATATTTTAACAGTAGATACTGTGAAGGCACTTTTAACGGCACAAAACTTCTCCATGCCAGCAGGATATGTAACTGAGGAAGGGATTGATTATCTTGTCCGTATAAGAGAGAAGCCTGCTACAGTAGATGAACTAAAGCAAATCCCATTGTTGGATTTACATATGGAGGGAGTTCCTATCATTACATTAGCTGATGTAGCAGATGTTTTTTATACAGATAATGCTAGTGAAATTTATGCAAATGTAAATGGAAGCGCTGGGGTAATGTTAACGATTCAGAAGCAAACTGGTTATTCTACAGGTGAAGTTTCTGATATTCTTTCAGATAAATTTAACATGCTAATGGAAGAAGACTCCGATTTGGAGATTATTACATTGATGGATCAAGGAATTTATATTGATTTGGTAATGGATAACATTCTAAATAATATTTTATTTGGAGGATTCCTTGCTGTTTTGATATTAATTATATTCTTAAAGGATATTAGACCGACCTTAGTAATTGCATGTTCCATTCCAATCAGTGTTATTACTGCGGTTGTGTGTATGTACTTTAGTGGTGTTACTCTGAATGTTATTTCGCTATCAGGTTTGGCACTAGGTATTGGTATGTTGGTAGATAACTCCATCGTCGTGATAGAAAATATATATCGACTTCGAGGAGAGGGGTATTCTATCAAGGAAGCCTCTATTGCTGGTGCGAAAGAGGTGGCAGGTGCAATTGGTGCATCTACGTTGACAACAATTTGTGTTTTCCTGCCCATTGTATTTACAGAAGGTATCACAAGACAATTATTTGTAGACATGGGATTAACAATCGCTTATTCTTTGCTGGCTAGTTTATTGATTGCATTAACGGTAGTACCTGCTATGGCATCAAAGGTGCTTGGTATATCAAAAGATCAAAAAGATAGTAAGTTTTTCCGTGCAATGATTCAATTTTATTCAAAGATACTAGATGTATGCTTAAATCATAAAATTGTTATTTTAAGTACAGTAACGATATTGTTTGTTATTAGTATTTTTGCTGCACTAAGTAATGGTACTGCATTTATGGCAGATATGGATTCTACTCAGATGACTGTTAATGTAACTCTTGATAAAGGTGCCACATTAGAAGAAACAGCACAAGTAACGGATGCTGTAGTAGAAGCTATTATGGAAATAGATGAAGTGAAAGATGTAGGAGCTATGTCTGGTGGATCTAATATGTCCATGCTTATGGGGAGTGGTGGTAGTACATCCACCAACACAACTTCTATTTATGTACTAACCGATGAACAAAAGAAGAAAAGCAATGACGAAATTGCAGAGATAATACTAGAAAATACAGCTGATTTAGGAGCGGAAATAACCGTTGATACTTCTAGTATGGATATGACGGCATTAGGAGGAAGTGGCATCTCTATTCAAGTAAGAGGTCGAGATTTAGATACATTGCAAGGCATTGCCAATGAAATTGCAGCCATTGTTGAAAGCGTAGAAGGCACTGCTGATGTATCGGATGGATTAGAAGAAACCAATGAAGAATTGCGGATTATAGTAGATTATCATAAGGCAATGGATTATGGTCTTACAGTAGCCCAGGTGTTTACTCAAATATCGCCCAAATTGGCAGATGCTAGTAATGCAACTACTTTAGTAGGTGAAGAAAAAGACTATAGTGTTTATATCATAAATGGAAGTGATGCTCAGCTTACAAGGAAACTAGTAGAAGAGATAGAAATTAAAGGTACAGACGAAGAAGGGAAAACAATTTATATTCCACTTAAAGAAATGGCTACCTTTGAAGGTGCATCTTCTTTGAACGCTATAAACCGTGCTGATCAAACCAGATATATTGGCGTTTCGGCAACTATTGCTGAAGGGTATAATGTGGGAAAAGTCTCAACAGCAGTAGAAAATAAGTTAGATGGATATCCCTTGCCGGAAGGTTACCAATTAGTATTTTCGGGTCAAAATGAAATGATTAATGAGGCATTGGAACAAGTTATGCTTATGCTAGTATTGGCACTTATATTTATGTACTTAATAATGGTTGCACAATTCCAGTCATTATTATCCCCATTTATAATTATGTTTACCATCCCATTAGCATTTACAGGAGGCTTCGCAGGTTTATTTATTAGTGGCAGTGAAGTCAGCGTAATTGCAATGATTGGTTTTGTTATGTTATCTGGTATTATTGTGAATAATGGTATTGTTTTAATTGACTATATGAATCAACTTAGAGATAATGGAGTGGAAAAGAGAAGTGCTATTTTGGAAGCAGGTAGAACAAGATTAAGACCAGTTTTAATGACTGCATTAACCACAATTTTAGCTCTTTCTACTATGGTATTTAGCCATGACATGGGCTCAGAAATGGCTAAACCTATGGCAATTGTTACCATTGGTGGCTTGTTATATGGTACCTTGTTAACCTTAATTGTAATACCTTGTATTTATGAAATATTTATACGCGATAAAAAATAAGTTATATTATACCTAAACGACAAATTAAAACATTAGAAGGGCAAATTAAAACAGAGAGTCATTATTCATAGTAAAATCGTATAAAAAGAAAATGAAGTATGATATAATATGGTATTATGTCTTGTTGTAATAATGTTGGGACCCTTGTTATCAAAAATATTATGGAATGGAAGTGCATATGATGGGTAGTCAACAGTGTATTTATATGACGAGCTCTTATATTGTTAATATAGGTATTCTAATATTTTTACCCTTCTATTTGTTAAAGTATAGAGGAAAAAGAGCTATTGCAGGATTTATATGTACGGTGGTTGGATGTTTTGTATCCCTATTATTTGTTGGAAATACATACGGAGAAAATTCTCTATTTCGACTTATCGTAAATATTATCATCCTATTTGCAGTAAGTTTTATATTATTTAAAGACAGTGTGAAACGCAAGCTTACAATTTGGGCGATAGAATGCTTTGTAAGTATCATTTCTGAGATAAGTGCTATGATTCTTTTATATATTGTAAATCCTATCAAATATATAGAAATGAAATCAAATGAAATTGTTTTATTAGAAGGGCTTATTTTAGCCAGTATGATTACTTTTATATTCAATATGGTTATTGTTGTAATATGGAATCGGTATATTACAAAAAGGACCTTTAATGGTTATGCTATATTTATTGCTGTACCAATTTACTATGCTATATTTATACTCATTTTTTATAAAATAGAGTATCAATATATTATACAAACTGCTATTTTTGGAATTGTACTAAACGTTGTTTTAATGTATATGATACAGAATTTGAAGACAAAGATGCAGGTAGAAGAGGATTTAGCTGGTTTGTATCGTCAGAGACAATATGAACTAGAATATTATAAAATTACTCAGAATCATTTAGAACAAATGAGAGAAGCAAGACATGAATACTTGAATCAAATGCAGACAGCATTTATGATGATTCAATCTGGAAACAGCAATGAAAAGGCCAAACTGTTGTTGGCAGAATCATATAAGCAGTTAATGGATGCTAAGCTGATTGTATATTGTGATAATCCTGTAGTGAATGCAGTAATAAGTGTTAAAGCGGTTAAGGCCAAAGAAAATGGTGTTGATTTTCAAGTAGAATCTCAAAAAGTAGAAATGGATGGAATGGAAGCCATTGACATCTGTAGTCTGATTAGTAATATGCTGGATAATTCCTTGGAAGCATGCTTGAGAATGCCAAAGGACATGGATAGACATTTAACCTTAACGACTATGGTTAAAGGTGGCTATCAAATTATAAAAACAGAAAATACATACTATAACAAGGAACATGAACCTAATTTTTGGCGTACATCTAAGAAAGACCGAATCAACCATGGATATGGTATGAAGTTGATTGAACGAATATGTAAAAAATATAAGGGTGAGCTTAGAACTCAGGTTAAAGGGGAAAGTGTATATGTGACCGCGTATCTTGATTTAGAGTGTATAAAAGGTGATAAATAGGAACAAAAGGGGGATTTGCAAGATGAGGATTGCGGTTTGTGATGATAATAATGATGTATGTAAATACATCAAACAAGTGCTAACTGCTAAATATAAGAAGAAAGTTAGTGTTTTGATTTATACGGATGCGAAACACTTATTGGAAGATTATACTAAGAAAAATGATACTAAAATTGCAGACATTCTTCTTATGGATATAGAAGTTGCTGATATGAATGGAATTGATGTAGTTGCTCAGGTTCAGAAAATATATAGTGAAATGAAAGTAGTTTTTATTACAGGCTATATTCAATATTCTACAGAAATATTTCGCGCAACACCAAGTAATTTTTTGGTAAAACCACTAGATCCAGATAAGTTAATAGATGTAATCGATAAGTTAATGGTACAAATAGAGGAAGAAGACAAGGATTGCTTTGTTATTTCATTTAAAAGCAGGGTATTTAAAATTAAATTAAGTGAGATTATGTATTTTGAAAGTGACCAAAGAACTGTAATCGTTCATGGCAGAAATGAATCCTGGACTATTTATCGAAGACTAGATGAGATACAAGAAGAAGTACCCGATTATTTCCTACGATGTCATCAAAGCTATTTAGTTAATATGAATGAGATTAAGAGTATAAAGTCCTTACGCGTTGAGTTATATAATGGAGATACTGTGTTAATTAGTAGACCAAAACATAAAGAATCAAAGGAAAGATTTTTGGAATATATAGCTGAAATTTAGGCGGTTTTTATTATTACAAAATCATATTGACAAACAAAAAATGATTTGATAGAATAGAAAACGGTGATTGTAAAAAATGGTTTTACAATACTGTGCTGATGTGGCTCAGAGGTAGAGCACTTCCTTGGTAAGGAAGGGGTCATGGGTTCAATTCCCATCATCAGCTTATTTTAAAAGTAAATTTTACTCTCCTTTTTGGGGAGTATTTTTTTTCTATAAATAATAATGTGATTGGGAAAAGATAAAATGGATGGATTAGCTTATAAACTTCAATATGAATCAAAGGCATTTCGTAAAAAGGAAGCTCCAGAGGCTTCTTTAGGAGCGCTATATACTCCCGAAGGTACTACTTTTCGTGTATGGGTACCAGATGCACAGGAAGTTAATGTGAATTTATATGCATGTGGAACCAAAGAAGAAGCGGAAGCGCAGTTAAAATTACAGGACGGTTTGCTTGAATGTGTTCCTATGAAATTATCTACTAAAAATGGTGAAACATCTGTATGGGAAGCTGCTTTTGGAGGTGATTTACATGGAGTATATTATACATATGAGATCATCAGGGATGGTCAACGTTTGGAGTGTGTAGATATATATGCGCGTGCATGTGGGGCAAATGGAATAAGAGGCATGATTGTGAATTCTTCTCTTACAAATCCAGAGGGATGGGCAGAGGATAGGTTATTTAATCAGACATCTACTAACACTGCGATTTATGAGCTTCATGTAAAGGATTTTTCATACCATCAATCATCTGGTGTGCCTCTTCAATATAGAGGTAAATATTTAGCATTTACTGGCCCTAATAATAAAGGAGTTGAGTACTTAAAGCAGTTAGGAATAAGTCATGTTCATCTACTTCCTATATTTGATTTCGCTTCCGTAGATGAAACGGGAGAGAGTAGTCAATTTAATTGGGGGTATGATCCGTTAAACTACAATGTTCCAGAAGGCTCTTATGCGACAAATGCTTATCAAGGAGAAACTAGAATCTTGGAATGTAAGCAAATGATACAAGCTCTACATCAAGCTGGTATAGGGGTCATTATGGATGTTGTGTATAATCACACATATAGTGATGACAGCAATTTCCAAACCTTGGCTCCATATTATTATTACCGTCAAAATGCAGATGGTACTTTGTCAAATGGTTCAGCATGTGGTAATGAGACGGCAAGTGAGAGAATCATGTTTCGTAAATTTATGAGGGAATCTGTATTATATTGGGCAGAGGAATATCATATAGATGGATTTCGTTTTGATTTGATGGGGTTACATGATACAGACACGCTAAATGATATAAGAAGATCTCTAGATGAACAGTTTGCTGATAAAAAAATATTATTATATGGTGAACCATGGATTGCAGATAAATCTACTATGGCAGAGGGGTTTTTCCCTGCGACAAAAGCTAATATGCATAAACTGGATGAAGGAATAGCAGTTTTTAGTGATGATACAAGAGATACCATAAAGGGAAATGTATTTTACCAAGAACACCCTGGATTTATAAATGGAGGGGAAAATCTTGAGCAGAACATAGCATCAGCATATCAAGCTTGGTGCGATGGTGGACATGAATTTAAACCAATTAGTCCAAAGCAGATTATTAGCTATGTATCTGTACATGATAATTTTACATTGTGGGATAAGCTTGTACTATCCAAAAAGAAAACAAATTATTTAAAAAAATATAAAGATATATTGGCAATGAATAAACTAGCAGCTGGTATTGTTTTCACTTGTTTGGGAACGCCTTTAATACAAGCAGGAGAGGAGTTTGGGCGTACCAAATACGGTGATGAAAATAGTTATCAATCTTCCGCAAGCATTAATTGTCTTGATTGGAAAAGAAAAGAACTTTTTGGCGATTTGGTAGAGTATTACAAAGGACTAATTGCACTCCGCAATGAAATTCCTATTTACCAGAATCAAACTAGTGAAACGTGGAAAGATGTACATGTTTTATATGCTGGAAATAATAGAGTTGAGATATGCATTGATTTATCATGGTATCGATGCAAGTGGAGCAAGATCTATATTATTGCAAATGCATCGGATAAAGATGCTAAAATAATGTTGCCCACTGGTACTTATAAAAAATTAGTAGATGAAAAATCCTCTTGGCAGTGGAAAAATAGTTCCAAGTGGAGTAGAATAAAAAGAAGAACACAAAATATAAAAGTATCCTCTGGCTCTATTGGAGTTTGGGGCGAATGCGCAGATAGGAGTAAGGTGTAAGAAAGATGGATATATTTGAAAAAGTTGGAGAAACAGTAGTAACAAAAGGGAAGGAAGTAGCAGATTTAGCTAAGGAGATTGCTGAGGTTACAAATTTAAGAAGTCAAATATCTACTTGTGAAGAAGTAATGAAAAAGAACTATATGGAAATTGGCAAAATATATTATAGCCAATTTGGTGATATGCCAGAAGAACCTTTTGAAAAACAATGTCGTTCTATTCGAAATGCGAAACATGGTATTGATGAACTACAAGAAAAGATTAAAGAAGTAAAAGGCCTTTAAAGAATAGTGTTTTATATAAAAAGATAGTGACCTGATTATGGAAAATCAAGTCACTATCTTTTTAGTTCTATTATGAAAAAATGTCGAGATACCTTTATTCAGTAGGAGGAACAGGTTCTTGTGGAATTCCTCTTTGGCTAATTTCCCATGCTTGTTGAGCTTGTCTTGTCTCATAGTTAGGATCTGCAAAGAAAGTAGCATCATGCTGACATTGATTCTGTGTTGCGGGAGGAACCTGTGTAATATTGCCATCTTCACCTACAACAATCGTAGTTGAACCACTTAACAAAGACTCGTCTTCTATTAGTGGAAGTTCTAAAATACCTTGATATTGGAAAGGACATTCTGCTGTAGCAGGTTTGTGATCATAGTTACAAATACTACCTTCATAATGAATGGTACAGTTTTCTGTTGGTGCCGTACCTTCAGCAAAATATTCTACCACTGTTGTTGCATCACAAAGACCTGGGATAGGACGTTTTCCAGATCTAGAACATACTGATTGCTGAACAATACCTTCAGGAATAGGAAATTGTTCGTTTGGTAGGTTTTCGTGAATACGCTTCATAACTGATTTCCACAAAACCTTAGCGACATCAGTTTCTTTAACGTTACTCTTACTGCTACTGCTTAATCCTACACCGTTATCGTAACCAGCCCAAACAGTTGCAGTATAATAAGGTGAATAGCCAGCGAACCAAACATCTTTATTTTTGGTAGTGGTTCCTGTTTTACCAGCAAGTGCCATACCGTCAAACTTAACTTTACTTCCACCAGTTCCTTTTGTTACTACATCCACCATTGCATCAGTTAAAAGAAAAGCAGTAGTGGGTTTAATTACTAGTTTAGATTGTAGATTAGTATTATCAATTATTACATTTCCATCAGAATCTAGAACCTTGGTAAATAGTACCGGATCATTATGTGCACCCTCGTTAGCAATAGTAGCAAAGGCAGCACATAGTTCTAAATTAGTTACACCGTTAGTAATACCACCTAAGGCTAGGGATTGATTGATGTCTGAATATATCTCACCATTGATTAAAACACTAGATTCCAGTGTTGAAAACCCAAAATTTATTAGGTAGTCATATCCTAATTGTGGTGTGATTTGTGTAAGTGTTTTACTCGCAATTATATTCATAGATTGCTCAATTGCCTTACGTATAGAATTAATACCCCTATAGTCAGGATTCCTATACCAGTTACTAACAGGACGTCCATCTACATCATTAAAAGGCTTGTCTTCAAAAACAGATGCCAATGTTAGTCCAGCGTTGTCAAGTGCAGGGGCAAAGGAAGCAAGTACTTTAAATGTAGAGCCAGGGGAACGAGTTGTGGCAGTCGCGCGGTTTAATGTTAAGCGGCCTTCCTTGCTACCACGACCACCAACTAAGGCAACTACGTAACCTGTATGTTGGTCTAATACGGTAATGGATGCTTGAGGTTGAGGTGTAAAGGAAACAGTCTCATCAAAAGTATCATTTTCCTGCATAACAGCAGCTTTATAAGTTTCAATGGCTTCATAACCATCATCTTGAGAACTAAATATTAAATTAAATTTGCTGTCAACGTTCTCCTGAAAATAAGTCATCATATTTTCTTTACTATAGTTGGTTTGTTTACCATCTGGGTCTGTAACTGTTAATGCATAATTCAGATACCATTTGCAATTCTCTGGGAAATTAGCTTCATTGTTCATTTCTTCATCAAGAATGGCCTGAATCTTAGGGTCTAAGGTAGTATAAATACGTAAACCACCGGAAGTAAGCATAGTACTGGCAGTTGCTTCGCTATAATTACCACTTTCAACTAATGCTTCCAATACTTGATACTGTACTGCATCTGTAAAATAAGTACCATTTTCATTGTTACTATCCATAAAGCTTTCATTTGAAAGACCGATACGTTCATATACCGCTTTAGTGTCGGCCATTGCCACGTCGTACTCGGCATCAGTTATAAAAGAAAGCTTTAGCATTTTATTCAAACAATCCTCCCTACGTCTTGCGTTATCGGTGGGGTTTTTAATAGGATTATATTTGTTCGGATTTTGTGTAATACTTGCAATAACGGCACATTCTGATAAGGTGAGGTCTGTACAAGATTTACCAAAATATCGTTGTGAAGCAGCTTCAACACCAAGAGTGTTTTGCCCGAGATTAATAGTATTCATGTACTGTAGTAATACTTCCTCTTTTTTAGTATGCTTAGTAACTTCTATAGCAAGATATTGTTCTTGAAGTTTTCTTTTTACTTTCTTAATTGTATTATCACCTTCTGAAGTCCAATCAGTGAAAATTGCATTTTTAAGAAGTTGCTGAGTAATCGTACTTGCTCCTTGCGCTCGTTTGCCACCTGTTTTAACGAACTGATACCCAGCACGTACCATACCTTTAATATCAATACCATTGTGTTGATAAAAACGTTCGTCCTCTATAGCTACAAACGCATGTCCAAGATTTTGTGGGACGGATTCCATATCAACATTAGTACGGTTAGAGTTCATACCAACTACTTTATCTATTTCATTACCTTCATTGTCATAAATAATAGAAGCTTGTCCAGGGGGCACTAAAGCGTTTAGCGTAATCTTAGGGGTAGATGTTAATACTCCTTTAAACATTCCGATTCCCAAAGCAGCGACAAGGATTGCAACACCAATACAAGCAACTAGAAAAACTTGAACACAAGTGAGCATTAATTTTCGTCCTAACTTAGCTGATTTAGAATTCAGTGCTCGTTGCTTTGCGCGGACACCTTTTTTTCCATAATTCATAAAGTTGTCAC
>CAZKGP010000042.1:0-12035 GCA_964552225.1 uncultured Acetatifactor sp. | reverse complement strand
TAATAAACAAGTTATAGTAGTTCATCATAAAAAAATCACCTCCAAGATGATTTTACACTATTTCATATTTGCAGTCAATTATAAATATTTGCAAATGCAAAAATAAGTATTGACATACAAATCTGTGTTTGATAATATAAATATGCAAAAGCAAATATAAATTTGCATATAAAAAGCCAGTGCATAGGATGCGACCCCATACACCGGCAACCAACAAGACAACCAAAAAAACACCTTGACGATGCTATTATATAGCATTTGTCAGCCAGGCACAACAAGGAGGACAAAAACCATGAAAGAAAAAACAATCACATTAGAGATTCTAAAGAATGAAATTAACCAGGTTGCAAGCGACCTTGTGCCGGTTATGCAATGCCTTGAGATACTCGAAAACAGTTTATATTTTTCAGATGCAAGAAAAGACAAGGATATAACAAAACCTTGTGCGGCTGCTGCCGAAGTTATTATAAAAATGGTGAGTGATTGCCAAGATCGTTTACTTGAGATTGAAGAAAAGGCGGAAGCGATACAAAGCAAGGAGGTGTAAACCATGGCAGAACGGAGAAAAGACAGCAAGGGGCGAAACCTCAAGGACGGAGAAAACCAAATGCCGGACGGTCGCTATAGATACAGATATAACGACATAAACGGAAAACGCCAGGCGGTGTATAGCTGGCGTTTAGTTCCTACCGACAAGGCACCAGCTGGCAAGCGTGACGCCCTAAGCCTTAGAGAAAAAGAAGCGGCCATAGAAAAGGACACCATGGACGGAATAGACGGCAAGAAGGCGGAGCAGATAACACTAAATGTTATGTTTGATTTATACATGGCTGGAAAGTATCAGCTGAAAGAATCGACACGAACTAATTACTTGTATATGTATAAAAAATATGTGTCTGAGGAAATCGGACCGAAAAAGCTATCAGTTATCAAGTATTCACACATAAAGAGGTTTTATAATTCACTGATACAAGACAAGGGTTTTAAGCCTAACAGTATGGAGATCATAAACACCATATTGCACCCGGTCTTTACTTTGGCGGTGCGTGATGGCTATATACGGACAAACCCAACAGATGGAGTTATGGCAGAGATTAAGAAAAGCCATAGCTGGGAGAAACCGAACCGCCACGCCTTAACAATCGAGGAGCAGGAAGCATTTATAAAATATATGTCTGAATCTGATATATATAGGCACTGGCTGCCATTGTTTACCGTATTCCTGGGGACTGGCTGCCGAGTTGGTGAAATAATCGGCTTACGCTGGAAAGACTGCAATTTTGAAGATAGGACAATCAGCATAAACCACAATTTAATATATAGGCAGCGTGAAAGTGGAGAGTGCAAAATGAGCATAACAACGCCTAAGACATCCGCCGGGGTTCGTACCGTTCCAATGCTTGAGGAGGTACGCAAGGCACTTTTGCAAGAGAAGCGGCGGCAGATGGCGGAAGGATTCAGCAAAGCGGAAATAGACGGCTACACCGGCTTTGTGTTCACGAATAAAAACGGTTACGTGCATAATCCTATGACAATCAATAGGGCAATTATTCGGATATATGAAGCATACAACGCCCAGGAGACGGAAGTAGCAAGCAAGGAAAACAGAAAGCCGGTTCTTATTCGTCATTTTTCAGTGCATAACCTAAGACATACATTTTGTACAAGATTTTGTGAGAATGAAACAAATATCAAAGTGATTCAAGAAATAATGGGACATAGTGACATAGGCACCACAATGAACATATACGCAGAAGCAACGGAAGCCAAGAAAAAAGAATCTTTTGAAAACCTGGAAGGAAAGATAAAAATTTCATAGCCTGGAGGTGATAGAATGGATCATGTGATAGATTATATTATTAACTATATGGAGAGCGACAAAGAGGAGTTTATAAAAGAATGGGAAAGCGGCAGCTATAGCAAAATAAGCGATTGCCCCACATACTACCATGTAAAAACATATTGCGATGCTATAACGGTTCTTAATCGTATGGATGGCAGATACACCGGCATAACGCCGACATCATTTATAAGCTGAATATAATGCAAACGCCCCGGAGCAATCCGGGGTTATTTTAACCCACCATTTAACCCATTTCAAAATAACGTGATGAAATGAGACGAAACATAAGCAGACAATAAACCGCATAAATTCAGCATTTGAGACACTACAAGAAATTAGATAAAATCAGACGAAAACCGCACTTAGCTAATTCCGACGATGAAGTCATTAGACAAATAAAGCCAGTAAAATCAATTGTAATGCTATTAAAAGGACATTTTCCATGCCAGGAGAGTGTCCTTTTTCTGTTGTTATATTTTAGCTTTATTAAAATTCCGATGTAACAGGCGAACGAGTAGATGGAGAATGATGCTGTTAATGAATATATTGAATGTACTCATCACCCCATTCCCCCAAGGCTTTTAGGACAGGATTGAATTTATGCCCTATTTCGCTGAGAGAATATTCGACCCTGGGAGGAATCTGTGAATACTCTGTGCGAATAATCAAGCCATCTTCTTCAAGTTTTTTGAGCTGGCGAGATAGGGTCGTATGTGTCATATCTTCTGGCATCTGTCGTTGAAGCTCGTTGAATCGAATGGGTCCTGCCTGATCCAACAAATACAAAATATACAAAGACCATTTCCCTGTTAGGACTCTTTGAGAAGTAATATAAGGACATATGCCGTATAATGGTTTTTTTTCCATAGTGAACACTCCTTTGCTATTTACGGTATCGTTATAGATACCAGTATCATAAAATATCGTAATTGATAAAAATATCTCATGTATTATAATATGCCTGTAGATTATAAAAAGCAACTAAATATAAAGAATTAGAAAAGGAGACGTAAAAATATGAAAGAAGCATTGGAGTTTTTAAAGAACTGTGGAACATTTTATTTAGCAACAAATGAGGACGGACAGCCTCGTGTCAGACCATTTGGTGCAGTGGGAGAGTTTGAGGGAAAGCTGTACTTTGGTACCAATAATAAGAAAGATGTATACAACCAGATGAAGAAGAATGCAAAAGTTGAAATTTGCGGTATGAACAAAGGCGAATGGATGCGTGTAGCAGGCGAAGTAAAAGAAGATACTAGAAGAGAAGCTAGGGTAGCCATGATGGATGCCAATACAGAAGCAATGTCAAGTATGTATAATGTTGATGATAATCTGATGACCGTATTTGCATTTGAAAATGGTTCTGCGACTCTGTATTCATTTACAGATGAGCCAAAGACATATTCTTTATAAGATTTTTACAGGGCAGACAACTTAATAAGGTTGGCTGCCTTGTTTCTTAATCAGCTTAATTCTGCACCCTCCGGTGCAAAGCCCGACAGGTATTCTTCCTGACGGAATCATTCTATATGATACATGAGTGCGAATAAATTTTATTCATTGACGAACTTTATATTTCCCTCTATAATTACATCATAAGGAGTGATACAATGCAGAGAATTACCAAAGACCCTGAAATAAGGCGTCAAGAAATAATAGATGCTGCTATTCGTCTATTTATTCAAAAAGGATATGAGCAGACTTCTATGCTTGATATTACGAAAAGTATCAATGTGTCTCAGGGGTTATGCTATCGTTATTTCAAATCAAAGGAAGAAATATATCAAGTTGCACTTGATTCTTATGTAAGCCAAGGTGTAGATTATTTTCTTTCATTCTTTGAGGGTAAAAAGCAGCCCATCATTGATATTATCACTACGATGCCTCCTTTAAATAGTGCAACTGATAATAGTAGCCCTTATCATCAGTTTTTTAACTCATCAAGTAAGTTTCATTTACAAATGGAGTTAGCATTAATTGAGCGCTTAATTCCTATCGTTGCCGAACGGCTAGAACAGGCGAAAGTAGAAGGTGAAATTAGTATAGAAAATTCTTTGGCGATGGCTTCTTTTTTTCTTTATGGTCAGTTAGGCGTATGGCAGATATGCGGTATGGAAAATAATGCTAAGATAGAGAATGTTAGAGATTATGCAAAAAAATTATTAAAAGGATAAAAGACGAACCCACAAAAGGGTTTTTCTTTAAAGGTTAAAATGAATAAAGTTTATTCACATTCAAAGTTTAATATAATACTGCACTTATGCATATTTTTACTTTTGATTTCTGTCACTATATTAACACCATATTTATCATATCAAAAATTTTCAAGTGAAAAGGAAGTGAATACTTTGTTTGATGAAAGATATTGTGAAGAAATAGACACTCTGATAGGCGATGCCACTGCAGCTATTCCCATACCCGGACTTTCAGTGATTGTGACAAATCAGGAAGAAAATTTATATTCAATGCAATACGGAAAAAATATAGATGCTGATTCATCCTTTGCTCTTGGTTCTACAAGTAAAGGAATCACAGCAACAGCCATTTTAATGCTATTAGAAGAGTTTCAGATAAATATTGATACATTAATATCTGATTATTTACCTTGGGCAGACCCTGATTATAGCATCACAATTTTAGACTTGTTAAATCATACAAGCGGTATTTCCACTTATGAAAAAATAGACAATCTCAAATATTTAGGAAACCATGGTACTTATGAATACTCTAATGCAAATTATAATCTACTTGGGGAAATAATCGAAACCATAACAGGTGATACATTCTCACATTATATTGATAAGTGCATTTTTTCAAAGATAGGTATGGATAATAGCTTTATCTTGTCATGCGATACAAGCAAAAATATTGTTCAGGGTTACAAGTCATTTTTGGGGTTAACTTTTCCGTGTGAAACTAAAATTCCTAGCAAAACCACTTGGATACAAGCTCCGTCAGGATATATATGTACAAGCTCTACCGATATGGCTGGGTATCTACGGTTTTTACTAGACTATTCACACGATAATCAACAGTTATTGCAACTTGTTAAACACACAGGGGTATATGTTAATAAAAGTCCGGCTATCGAGGGGATTTATGGTGATAGTGGCATTTATGGTTTAGGATGGATATATAAAAATGTAAATGGCATAGATATTCTTTACCACACAGGGAAGCTATCAACTTATAATAGTCTTTCTGTTTTAATCCCTCAAAAAAATATAGGAATATCAATAATGTGCAATATGGGTGATTTCTTAGTTGGTACAAACCTAATTGAAAAATTATACGAGGGAATTATTTCAATTCTGATTGACGATGATAATGTACCAAGTATTCAAAAAAACGAGTATGTAAAAAAACATATTGCTATAAACTTGGTATTATTTGTTCTTATAGTATTATGTACACTTCCAGTAGTGCTATATCATATTCAGGTAGTTCCCTTTCACCCAACTATGTTAAATATATGCACTTTGGCTTTGATTCATATAGTAGTTCCAGTTTTTTTAATTATAGTGTTTCCAATTTTGGGTATTCCGTATGAAGTGATATTAGATTTTGCCCCTGATATATTCGCTATATTACTTGGCTGTTCATTAACATTATTTATATCAGGAGTCTGGAAAGTAGTATCATCAGTTATTTTGAGCTAGTCTATCTATTGACAGTCTTTACTTAATGTGATAACCTAACAGATGTTAGGTAACGAGTGTTAGGCAATGTTTTATTTAAAGGAGAATATTAATATGCCACCAAAAGTAAAAGTATCACAGGAGAAAATAATTGAAGCTGCCATTGGAATTATTCGAGAAAAAGGGTATGAAAATCTTAATGCACGTGCTATTGCAGAAGATATCGGTTGTTCTGTTCATCCTATTTTTCGTATTTATGGATCCATGGAGGGGTTAAAAACTGAAATTCATAAAAAAGTTGAGAAGTTATATAATTCTCAAATGTTTGAAGCAATGAAAAGTGAAGAAAACGGGTTTCTAAATATGGGCTTGGCTTACATTGCATTTGCACGAACTGATAAAAATCTATTTAAACTATTATTTTTATCCGAAGCCTTTGAAGGTAAAAGTATGCTGGAAATTGTGGGTTCTACCGAAGGTGACGATGAAGTAATTACAATGCTGAGCAAAATGGCAGGGCTAAGCAGACAACATTCCAAAGAATTGTATGCAGGAGTTTGGTTGACGACGCATGGCATTGCAACTATGTATGCAACCAATAACTGCCAATTTAATGATGATGAAATAATAAAGTTACTGCATAATTCATTTACTGGATTGGTAATGAAGCTAAAAAGTGAGGAGGTAGATAAATGAAAAAGAGATTTCAAGAAAAACATCCATACATTGCGAGTATCAGTATAGCTGTTTTATGCACGTTCATGACTGGATTGGGTATGGCGATTTCACAAGTTTTGGGATTGACAGCAGAGATGCAATTTGTGGCCATTTCTATTATTTTAGCACTTTCTATTTTTATAGGGGTCTTCATAATTAAATGTTCTAAGTTATCAATTGCCCAATGTGGGTTACAAGCAGGTGTTAAAAACACTCATAGGAAAGTATGGTATTATATTCCTTTGATTTTGATAGAAATATTACCTATTTTGGTGTGTGGTTTTGCTTCAGAAATAACAGTGGCCCAGTATCTGACCTTATTACTTTTTGTAATTGCTGTCGGATTTCATGAAGAAATATATTTTAGAGGAATTATATATCAGTTTCTTCTTGGGAAAGGCAAAAAAACTGCAATAATTGTTTCCGCTATCATATTTGGTGTACTTCATTTGGCGAATGCTTTTAATGGTAAAAATGTTTTTTACCTTGTGCTGCAAATGTCCTTTGCCTTTTTAGTGGGGATTGTACTTTCGCAAATAGTAAGCATTACAAATAGTCTTTGGGTACTGATTATATGGCATGCATTCCATGATTATATTGCCAGTATAACAAATGGTGGCTTAGATATAAAAGAACTGATTGTTTTAGCATTGCAGGTGGGTATACTATTGATTTATTCAATTGGTTTGTGGAAAGCAGGAACGACTTCCCATAATAAAGTGCATTGATAAATTGAACTTTTCAAATCCCCATTTTTTGTTATAATGGTTAAGAAGGATCAGGAGGATACTACATGTTAGTTTGTGATTATATAGTAATGCAAATAGATGGAGATTATGCTCACTTGCAAAGAATAGATCAACCTGAGGATGGGTTAAAACTAGTGGCAAGAGCACTGCTTCCAGAGAATATAACTGAGGGAACCAAGCTGCATTATGAGATGTTGCAATATGATGTGGTAGAATGAGCATAATGCAAAGAATATATATATTAATTTAATGGAGGGATTTATAGTGAAAAAAATAGCAGTATTTTTAGCAAATGGGTTTGAAGAAATAGAAGCATTAACGGTAGTAGATATTTGCCGCCGAGCAAAAATCACTACTTCTATGATATCTATAGAAGACACAAAATTTGTAAAAGGAACCCATGATATCACTGTGGAAGCTGATGGTATGTTTGAAGATGTGATTTCCGATGAATTGGATATGATTGTATTGCCTGGTGGAATGCCAGGTACTAGAAATTTAGAGGCTCACAAAGGGCTGATAGATTTAATACAAGAATTTGATAAAAAAGGAAAATATATTTCAGCAATTTGTGCAGCTCCTAGTATATTGGGACACCTTGGCATGCTGAAGGGCAGAAAAGCCTGTTGCTATCCAAATTTTGAAAAGGATCTAGAAGGTGCTGACGTACAACAAGAAGGTGTTGTACAATCTGATCATATTATTACTTCTAGAGGTATGGGATGTGCAATTTCTTTTAGTCTAGCAATTGTAGAAATATACTGTGGAAAAGAAAAGGCAGATGAAATAGCAAAGGGTATTATTTATAATAATAAATAAGAGGGGGTATTCATAGTGAATGTAATACCGCTACACAAAGTACTTAATATAATTGAAAACACACAGCAGGAATCAATAACTATAGAACAGCTTGCCAAGCAAGCATACCTTTCAGAATCGCATCTGCAACTGCTTTTTCGTCAGATTTCTGGGCAATCTATTAAATCATATGCCCGAGGACGGAAGTTGGCACATTGTTTGAATGATTTGTTCGAAACGGACTTAAGGATTATTGATATTGCCTATAAATATGGATTTGCCCATGAGCAATCCTTTGTACGTGCCTTCAAATCAGAGTTTGGCTGTACCCCAGGTAATGCCAAAAAGGAGAAAAAGATTCTCAAAATTAGAGAGTGCATTATACCCCACCATCTGCAAAATTCTGATGGTGGTTTTTTGTATGGACCAGAGCATGTGATGGTTCCTGCGTTTACCATTGGGGGAGTTCCAACCTTACTGAAAAACTATTCTCGCTATGATGCTGGTGCCTTAAACCCTAATAAGTTAGGCAATGAAGCTTTTTATCCCATTTTGAATCATATCTCTGATGCAGATCGTACGGTATATTATGGATTATGCAACTGGATTAATGAAACAGACGTAATTTATATGCCTAGTGTCAAAATAAAAGAAGATGCCGTTTTACCAAAAGGATTGGAACGGTTTTCTTTTCCTGCTCACCGTTGTGTGCGTTTTCGATATATTGGGCAACATCCCATTGAAGAAATCACCATTAAGGTGGCTTCTGATACATATGATTTGATTGATCACTTTTTTGAAAGCCAACAACGCTATGTGCGTAATAAGGATTACCACTATGAACGGATTGACGGGAATTTATACGATGGTGTCTACTGCCAAATGGAATTGTTATATCCAGTGATGGATACTTATGAATATCAATTTAATGATAAAATAAAATAAACATAATAGAAATGATTCATTTTTTACTTATTAAATATGTTAAATTAGTTATGTTTCTATCTCGACATAAAGCAAATAATAAGAAAAGGATGAACAAAACTATGAAAAAGAAAGTAATGTTATTATGGCTTTTCATGACTGTCCTGCTTGTATCTTGCAACAACAGTCCAAAAGCAATCAAGAGAGTACTGGCGTAACAAGTCAGACAATAGAGGAAACCATTCAGCCGTCTGTGGAAGAAGAGCCTTCGGAAGGTATTGTAGAAGAGGTTAGCGTTCAAGCCCCGTCCCTTGCCAATAATATCATTGAAGAAGATTTGGAAAGAAAGATAATGGTTTACCTCCCTGCTGATTATGAAACAAGTGGTGTAGATTATCCAGTGTTATATTTTTTACCAGGCTTTGAGAATCGCTATGATGATTATATGAATACTTTCTCCAGAATATTAGATAAAGGTCAAGTTAAAAGCATGATTGTTGTTACCGTAGATGGTCTTAATAAAATGGATGGCTGCTTTTATGCCAATTCTCCTGTTACTGGCAACTGGGAGGATTATATTGCCAAGGATTTAGTGGGTTATATAGATGAGAATTATCGGACCATAAAAGACTCTGAACATCGTGGAATAACAGGGCACTCTATGGGAGGAACTGGTGCAATCAGCCTTGGTATGAATACCAATATATTTGGTCATGTGTATGCAATGAGCCCAGGACTTCTTGCTCCTGACAGCTTTCAGGAAACCTCAGTTAATTTAAAACATATAGAAAGCAAACAAAAAGAGTATGCCGAGTTAAGCAACGAGGAGGCCAGAGAACAATATTTATTAGCCATAGATAAGATGAGTTGGTCCGTTAATTTTACGTTTGCCTATGCATCAGCATTTGCTTATGATCCAGAGGGGAAAGCACCTTATGTCTTGCTACCAGAGAAGGATGCTGATGGAAATTTCTTACATGATGAAGTATGGGATAAGTATGATTCGGGATTTGGTAAGCTAGCTGAAAAGCTGGCCGAGAAAGAAGACAATATTAAAGCTCTAGGTAGCTTGATAATAGATTATGGTGATAAAGATAATTTTGCGTGGATTCCAAACGGATGCAAATATTTCTCTGAAATACTAACCCAGCAGGGTATTGACCATCAACTATTTGAATATTTAGGAAGTCATGAGGGCGGAGTGCCTACTCGTATTGAGGATGTTGTAATACCACACTTTCAAGATGTTTGGAAATAAAATAAAAAATAAAGATGAGGCGACATTTGCATGTGGCCTCATCTTTTTGCTGACGTTATTGTGTTTTCCTAGTCCTCTTTCTTTTTAATATAAGTTGTATAATGCACTCCGTCTGCTGTTTTCTCATTTTTGGTCTCAAAGGTTTCATTGTGTTTCTGTATAAAACGTGTCATATTCTTATACCCATAGTTTCTGGAGTCGAACCCAGGACATTTTTGTGCCAGAATCTTTCCAACCTTTGCTAAATAAACCCATGTATCATCATCTTCATCGGAATCTAAAATATCGCAAATATCACTTACAATTTCATCCTCTGTTGGAACATTTAATTCAACTTCCTCAAGGATTTCTTCCATAATAGGTTCCTTACTATCCACATTTGATGCGTCATAGTCCTTGGCTTCTAATACTGGCTCTATGATGTCCACATTTTTATCCTTATATATTAAGTCTAGAATTTTAAATTCATCACATGCTTTTGCCAAAGCTTCTTTGGTTTTCTGCTCACCCATTCCAATTACTGTTTTGCCAAACTCTTTTATTCTATATACTAATTTTGTAAAATCGCAATCGCTTGATACGATACAGTAAAGGTCTATATCACTGGTATGTAGAAAATCCATTGCATCAATTGTTAATGCTTGGTCTGCAACACTTTTACCATTTGCATAACAGATTTGTAGCACTGGCATAATACCTTGACTAGGCATAACCTTATACCAAGCTTGAACACTTGGAGAATTAATGGAACCATATAAGCGAAAAATTGTTACATTTCCGTATTGCATTGCCTCTTGTTTAATATATTCTGCGTATTTTGCTGAAATATTATCACCATCTATTAATACTGCTACCTGCTTTTCCATTTAAATAACCGTGCCTTTCTAATTTCATGAAGAAATTATACCACTCTAATCGTTAATATTCAAATGCCATATAGCGACAATTTTTTTATTTAACAAATCTGACCATGCTCAAAAAACTACAACTGGGTATTTTAATATAGTCAATTCTAAGTATAATGTAACATATTATCCGGATAAAAAAATAAAAATTCAATTTGAAAGGAATAATTATTATGAGTAAAACACAATATGAAATAAACAGAGCATTTGCAGAATCACTAAAAGGCGGGGTAATAATGGATGTTACCACTCCAGAACAAGCTAAAATTGCACAGGCAGCAGGCGCATCTGCAGTTATGGCATTGGAGAGAATTCCTGCTGATATTAGAGTTGCAGGAGGTGTGTCTAGAATGAGTGATCCTAAAATGATTCGTGGAATACAACAGGCAGTAACGATTCCTGTTATGGCAAAGTGCCGCATTGGTCATTTTGTTGAGGCTCAAATTTTAGAAGCATGTGAAATTGATTTTATTGATGAAAGTGAAGTTTTGTCACCCGCAGATGACGTATATCATATTGATAAAACTACCTTTAAATCCCCATTTGTGTGTGGAGCAAGAGATTTGGGAGAAGCGTTGCGTAGAATTAACGAAGGTGCATCAATGATTCGTACCAAAGGCGAAGCTGGAACCGGCGATATTGTTCAGGCAGTAAAACATATGAGAACAATGAACAGTGCTATTACTAGAATTGCTTCTATGAGGGAAGATGAATTATTTAATGAAGCAAAGGAACTTCAAGTTCCCTATGAGCTAATACGCTATGTATATGAAAATAAAAAATTGCCTGTAGTTAATTTTGCAGCTGGTGGAGTGGCAACACCTGCTGACGCTGCGCTGATGATGCAGCTAGGTGCAGAAGGTGTCTTTGTAGGCTCCGGTATCTTTAAATCAGGAAATCCAGAGAAAAGAGCAAAAGCAATAGTTAAGGCAGTGGCTAATTATGCCGATGCAAAGGTAATAGCAGAATTATCAGAGGATTTAGGAGAGGCTATGGTTGGAATCAACGAAGATGAAATTAAGATTCTTATGGCAAATCGTGGTATTTAAAAAAACGAAATAAATTCTAAAGTATTTATTGAAACATCCGATAAAGATTATAAGAACAATAAATAAAACTAATTGCAAGTCAATTTATTGCGAATTTATATAGAAAGGAGAGTCCGATATGCGTATAGAAGCTTATACACAGGTACAGCAAATT
>CAZKGP010000041.1:0-12047 GCA_964552225.1 uncultured Acetatifactor sp. | reverse complement strand
CAGGAAGAATTAGATGCTTACATTGCCACAGCAGCAGAGGAAGCTAGAACCATTGCTACACAGCAAGAAGCAGACCGTATTTTAGGTGGAATTAAAGAGAACCTAAATGATGGACAAACTGTTGTAGAGACATTAAGATTGTTCTATCCAGAAGAAGTCGTTATTGCAAGTCAGGGCAAGTATTGGTTTTTTCCAATTGACGAAAACCTTCCTAAGAACAATTACATTCAGGAAAATCTTGTAATCAATGAAAAAGGTGAGTATGAATATTGGGAGAATGATGTTCTTGTGTCTCACAAAGGAATCGATATTTCTAAGCATCAAGGTGATATTGATTGGGAGAAAGTTGCTGCAGACGGTGTAGAATTTGCTTTTATCCGAGTTGGTTACCGTGCATATGGTACAGGGGTTGTTTATTTAGATGAATTTTATGATGATAATATGAAGGGTGCATTATCAAATGGCATTAAGGTAGGCGTATACTTTTATTCTCAGGCCATAACACAGGAAGAGGCACAAGAAGAGGCAGCTTTTGTATTAGAGAAAGTTGCACCATATAAATTTGATGGTCCTATCGTATTTGACTCTGAACGAGTACTCGATAGTTCAGGGCGTGCTAACAGCCTGACAATGGAAGAAAGAACCGTTATAGCTAAGGTTTTTTGCGATAAAATAGTAGAAGCAGAATATGAACCTATGATTTATCATAATCTAGAAGTGGGAATGAGATTCTTAGATTTATCCCAATTAGATAAATATGAAAAATGGTATGCATATTATGGTGAGAATTTCTACTTCCCATATGAGTATAGTATTTGGCAGTATACAGAGAAGGGTTCAGTGAATGGTATTAGTGGTGAGGTAGATTTGAATATTGCCTTTAAAATGTGGTGAGAATAAAGCCATGCGAAAATAAATAATTAATATGCCGTGGGAGCTTGCTCACTAAGGGCATACTAATTATTTATTTTCATAGGGCGCATGCCCGTCATGAAATAAGCCGTAGGCTTATGAATGCATGGCTTAAGTCTTGACAGACAACGGATATAAATAGTAACATATAAGTATAATTATGGGTGATAAATTAATACTTGTGATATACAATAATAATGGATAAAGGGAGGGTTTTCATGAAAAAACATATTAATAAAAAAGGTGGCTTGGCGATTTCTTTGGCGTTAGTTTTAACCTTAGCCTTAGTAATTCCTTTTCCTGTTAAAGCAGGGGTTGTCGATGAAAGTACTTTTAGTAGCGCGGTAGAAGGCTCAGATAAAACATACCATCGTACCATTGCCACCAATTATCATGCAGGTAACATGTTAGGATTGGTAACAACTACTACTGCACCAGATATGGAAACAGCAGCTAAAATTACAGATGAAACGAAAGCCTTAGGGTATGAACCGGTTCTTTTTGTAGATGATTTTGCTTGGGATAGTGATGAAAGAAAATTAATTCAGAAAAAAGCTGAGGAATTAAGTGCAACATTAGTATCTGTAGTTGATATCCAGTTATTCCGTTGGGAAGTAAGCGCTTTTGCATCTGTTAATGAAAGTGCAATTCCAGTTAGATTAGTTGCAGGAATACCTAAAACATATGCAGAAAATGGTGGACAAAGAGAGGTATTAAAGGACTATAGAGAGTATGCCATGATTCGTGTGCATAACGGTGAAGTTACGATTTTAAAGGATTTGGATGATGATTTAAAGACACTTACTTTTGAAACAGATAAATTTTCAGCATTTGGTTTGATTTTTACAGGTAAGGGAGTGATAGATGACTACCTTGGAAATACAACCGATACAGCAAGTGCAGAACCAAGTAGTGGTGAAAACACAAGTACTGCTCATCAAAGTGCGATGCAACCTTCTGCTTCCAGTGGAGAATTAGATGACGTTCCCAAAACAGGCGACATTTTATATGAAATAGAATATGGATATTATAAATAAAATAGAAGTGCAGTCAAGATTGAAAAGTCTTGACTGCTTTTTTGTTTCTATGAATAATCTTTATCACAACAGTACAAAATAGTAGCATTATGTAAAAAATTATGTTTAACAAACTGTTGGAGGAAGTATAGAAATGGCAAATGTAACAGTATACCTTAAATGCGATAGAAATGTTCAGGTGATGGTGGAAGATGTATACCTTAAGGATTTGGGGAGCTTGAGGTGTATGGATAGCGTAGTGAGTGCAAAATTAAAAGCTATAAAGGTACATCGTTTTCATAAAAACTCTATAAAAAGACATATTGTCAGTGTAACAAAATTGATTGAATTGATGGAAACAGCTTGTGAAAATATACAAGTAGAGGTAGTGGGGGAAGCAGATGTACTAATTGAACAGGTGAAGGTAGACCAGTATAAGGGGTGGAAACAAATTGCTAAGATTATTTTGGTATCTTTAGTCAGCTTTTTTGGAACAGCATTTACTATTATTGCCTACCACAATGATATTGGAATACATGAGGTATTTGCTCAAATATATACTATTTTCATGAATCGCGAACCGGGAAGTATTAACATTTTGGAGGTGTCTTATTCCATTGGTTTGGGTGGTGGTATTATCCTCTTCTTTAATCACATTGGGGGAAGACGTATTACCAAAGACCCCACACCAATAGAAGTGGCAATGCGCAATTATGAAGTAGATGTAGATAATACATTGGTGGAGCTTGCTTCCAGAGAAGGGAAGGAGGCTGAATAAAAAATGTTTAGACTAATACTATTGGGTTTTATGGGGTGTAGCTTTGGAATACTGGCGGCAGCTGGAGTGTTTACGGTGCTTATAGCTGTTGGTTTAGTACCTCGTTTTGCGGGAAAGACCCATACTGCTAATAAAGTGTTTCTCTATGAAGAAATGGTAGTTGCGGGAACAATCATAGGATGTATTCTTAGTGTATTTGATGAAAAATTGCAAATAGGAAGATTTGTTCAAGAACGATTTCCCAATATTATAGGTATTTGGCTAGGAAGTGGAAATGTTATATTAGCTATATTTGGACTGTTCAGTGGGATGTTTGTAGGGTGCCTTGCATTGGCTATTGCAGAAATGCTAGATAGTATTCCTATTTTTACAAGAAGAGTGGGGTTCCGTCACGGAATAGGAATTGCTATTTTATCTATGGCAATTGGTAAAATATGTGGTTCTCTTTTTTATTTTATTTTTGAAATGCATTAAAATTACTTAACATGCACACAATTATATTACGTGCGAATCATTAGAAGTTATTAGGCGGTGCACTAGGAAGGTATGGTAAAGCTATGGATGAAGATAAAAAAAAGCAGTATGAAGAGTATGTCAAACAAGTAACGCCCACTCATAATGTATGGTTACAGATGTTAAAAGCTTTTTTGGTAGGTGGAATTATTTGTACCATCGGACAAGGTATTATTAATTATTGTACAAATACATTGGGATTGGAGCAGACAGATGCAGGAAGTTGGTGTTCCTTAATACTGATACTAATATCAGTAATTCTCACTGGATTTAATATTTATCCTAATATTGCAAAATGGGGTGGGGCAGGAGCATTAGTTCCAATCACTGGATTTGCCAATTCAGTAGTTGCTCCAGCAATAGAATTTAAAAAGGAAGGACATGTATTTGGAATCGGCTGCAAAATATTTACCATTGCAGGTCCTGTTATACTATATGGGATATTTGCCTCCTGGTTATTGGGAGTTATTTTATATGTACTCAAGCTAATTGGAATAATCTAAGCTATATTAATTATATCTAAAGTATAAAAAATATGTTAAAATTGTATCATCCTTTTGGCAGTGGTGATTTTTGGACACCTATGTTTCCCGTACTATTTATTACTGTCGCCTGCGGAGCCTGTTCGGGATTCCATAGCTTAGTAAGCTCTGGAACAAGTTCTAAGCAGTTGGCCAAAGAATCCGATGCCAAACCAATAGGATACGGTGTAATGTTAGCAGAATCTGTGGTTGCACTAATTGCATTGGCTACAGTTATGATGATTTCTAAGGATGATGCAATTTTATCAACATCACCTAATTTTATCTATGCAAATGGTCTTGGTTCATTTATGGAACTGATTGGAATTAACAAAGCATTTGGTATCTCTTTTGGACTGATGGCGTTTACAACATTTGTATATGATACGTTAGATGTTTGTACTAGACTTGGTCGTTACATAATTCAAGAACTTACTGGTTGGAAAGGTAAAATAGCACGTATTGTGCCCACTCTTTTGATAGCTGGTATTCCTTTGATTTTGATGTCAATTAGTTTAACAGATCCAGAAGGCAATCCTATTCCCATTTGGAGTTTGTTCTGGAAGACATTTGGAGCTTCTAACCAGCTTCTTGCAGCTTTAGCATTGGTAGGAATTACGGTATGGCTTCAGAGAACAGCTAAGAATAGGAAAGCTTGGTTATTAACACTAATACCAGCAATTTTTATGTTTGCTATGAGTATTTGGGCATTAATCAGCACAATTACTTCTTATGTAATAGTGGATGGAGTTTTCACTATGGCAATTGGTGCTAATATTGTGGTTCCTATTTTGAGCTTGATTTATATTATTCTTGCAATTTGGGTAATCCTTGAATGTACACCAGCCATTATAAAAAATGCTAAAAATGGTCGTGTAGAGGAACAGACTGCATAGAAATAACCTAGGCAACTAGCATAGAAGTATAAGAAAATGCATAAATATAGGTAATAAAAATTGGGCAATTGCCTAAGGAGAATCATATTGAAGGAATGTGTTGTGTTAGAGCCTGCTGCCAAAGAGGTGTGTATAAACAGCGCAAAGTGCCCTCTCATTTTCCAATTACCACCTAAGCAGGGGCGACTGGTTCTAGAAGAAGCGCAAAGTTCTCCAATTGCGATTCCACCAGTATCTATAAGAAATGTTACGGATCATACACGATCATGGGGAAATATTCCCTTATACTTGGTTTCACCGATGGGGATGAAGCAGCCAAAAGGGGTTATTTATTATATTCATGGCGCCGGATGGGTATTTGGAAGTTTCCACACCCATCGGAAGCTGGTTTGCGAACTAGCTTACCGAACAGGTTGTGTGGTTATTTTCCCAGAATATAGTCGTGCTCCAGAAGCTCAGTACCCAGTTGCTTTGGAACAATGTTATGCAGTATTAGAGCATCTGCCTAGAGTAACGAAAGAAGCTGGATTTGGTGAACTGGATTTTTCTACATTGACAGTGGCGGGAGATAGTGTTGGAGGAAATATGGCAACAGTAATGACTTTTTTGTCAAAGCTTCGGAATGGTCCTTACATTCAGAAGCAGTTGTTATACTATCCAGTCACCAATGCATGTTTTGATACTTGTTCCTATCTTAATTTTGCTTGTGATTATTATTTGTATCGGGCAGGAATGATGTGGTTTTGGAATCAATACTTACCTGATATGAGTAAAAGATTTGAAATCACGGCATCTCCATTGCAGGCCACTTTAAGTCAACTTAGTGGACTACCACAAGCCATGATTATTAATGGAGAAGCAGATGTGCTTCGAGATGAGGGCGAGCAATATGCAGATAAGCTACGCAAAGCTGGGGTAGATGTTACTCAGATGCGCGTACAAGGTACCATACATGATTTTGTTATGCTAAATGCATTGAATCAAACGGATGCATGTCGTATCGCTATGGATGCATCTGTGGCATGGATTAATCGTAAGAATATATGAAATTAAAAAATAACCCTGAAAGAAATCTCAAATCAAAAGCTGGATTTTCTTCAGGGTTATTTTTATATTGTCTTTATTTCTTTAGTTTTAAAATATAATCCACTAATTCTTTTGCCACATCTTCTTTGCTCATAATAGGAAGCTCAATGGCATCCTTAGCGGTAATCATTGTAACTACATTAGTATCCGTTCCAAATCCTGCACCGTCTTGCTTTAAGTTGTTGGCTACGATTAAATCCACATTCTTTTTAGCAAGCTTTGCCTGAGAATTCTCAAGCATATGTTCTGTTTCCATTGAAAAACCACATAGGAATTGTTTTTTTGTTTTATGCTGACAAAGATATTGTAGAATGTCTTTGGTTCGCTCTAAGGCAATACTCATATCACAATCATTTTTCTTAACCTTTTCATTGGCAATGGTTACGGGACGATAGTCTGCCACAGCAGCAGATTTGATTACAATATCTTGCTGTTCAAAGCGACTTGTTACTGCCTCGAACATATCCTCAGCAGATTCCACCTCTACAATATCTACAAAAGGGGGCTTAGGAATGCTGGTTGGTCCAGTTACTAAGGTAACGTTGGCTCCACGAAGCATACAATGCTTGGCAATGGCATAGCCCATTTTACCAGTAGAATGATTGGTGATGAAACGCACAGGGTCCATTTTTTCTATGGTAGGCCCAGCGGTAATCAGCACATTAGCATTTAACATGTCCTTTTGGAATGCAGTCTCTTTTAAAATATATTGAAGAAGCACATCCTCTGAGGGCATCTTACCAGCTCCAATATCTCCACATGCAAGGTAGCCAGTGTCTGGTGTAATAACTTCCATACCATAATGAGTGAGCTTTTGTATATTATCTTGGACAATGGGATTGTGATACATTTGCGTATTCATAGCTGGAGCAATGATTTTCTTGCAAGTGCATGCCATTACAGTTGTAGTAAGCATATCGTCTGCAATGCCATTCGCAAGCTTGCCAATTACATTGGCTGAGGCAGGTGCCACAAGAACTACATCTGCACTTTTGGCTAAAGAAACGTGCTCCACACTATATTGAAAATTGCGGTCGAAGGTATCGATTAAACATTTTTGTCCCGTTAATGTTTCAAAAGTAATGGGATTGATAAAATTTGTGGCATTCTGGGTCATTAAAACGGTTACATTGGCATTTAATTTTTTGAGCATACTTGCCAGATTGGCAATTTTATATGCGGCGATACTTCCAGTTACTGCAAGTACTATATTTTTCTGGTTTAACATAGAATCTGCTCCTTCCTATGGTCCCAAGGTGTATTGTGATTATTTTATGTCTTTTGGAATTACTCGCAGCAATGCAACGCTAATTGTAGTACCCAATATTACGGCAACAATTGCTTCTGGAATACCATTTGCAGCAATGATACCTAAGATAATAGAGTAAACGGTATCTACGGCAATTTGTTTTGCAAGAGCAAATTCCTGTTTGAAACAAAAATAAATTAAATTCATAACTAATAATGTGTTTGTAAATGCCCCTAATGCACATGCAATAGGAATGGTAATTAAATGAGTACCCTTTTTGTGTTTGAACAAATGATTTAAACCTTTGTATACAAAATAGGGAACCACACCAATTAAAATACGAGGTACTAAAGCAATTACTAAACTCCATCCATTGCCACCTATTTCTCCAATAGAATAAAATGGTGAAAATGCAAAGGACAAAAGAGAGGGACTAAAGGTGTTGTTGATTATGCTGGTAATACCAAAGGTTGCTCCAAGTATTGCGCCCTTTTTAGGTCCAAGAACAATGGATCCAATAATGACAGGTACATGGATTAAAGTAGCTTTAATCACAACTAGGTTGATGAAACCGAGATTTGGCACGAATGCCATGATGATGACAATGGCCATAAAAAGTCCGGTCATTACCATACTGAGAGTTTTTCTGTTATTCATTTTTTTTCCTCTTTTCGTTTGTTATTATTCTCTTCAATTAGAGATACAATACGCTAAAAAAGTACCATAAAGGCACCTAAAAGTAAAGTACTTTTACCAAAATACTCAAAATAAGTCCAAACGAGATAAAGTAAAATCGGATTTCATATTCTAGTACTTTTTGGCATAGTATGTACAACAATAAAATAATTAATTTAGACATAGCATCTTAATAGGGGAAAAAGGAGAAAAACGTGTTCGAGAATAATAGTATTAATGAAACCGCCGTTTATTTTAACAGCAATACGCAAAAAGGACTTTCAGAAAAAGAGGCACAGCAACGATGCCTAATGAACGGAAGAAATGAAATGAAAAGCGTTAGAAAAAAGACCATATTTGAGTCCTTTTGGGAGCAGTTAAATAGTCCCTTGATTTACGTGCTGATAGTGGCAGCAATCATTTCAGTTTTTTTACATGAAATCAGTGATGCTGTTATTATTGGTGTGGTTGTTTTTATGAATGCCATTGTAGGAATCATACAGGAAGGCAAGGCCCAAAAAGCATTAGATTCACTTAAGAAACTAACAAGTCCAAGAGCTATGGTAATACGTGATGGAGAGAAGAAGGATATTCCGGCCGCTGAATTGGTGGTAGGTGACCTGGTATGTTTGGAGGCTGGCTGTCAAGTACCAGCGGATTTACGTCTGATACAAACCAACAATTTAAAAGTAGAGGAGTCTGCACTAACAGGGGAATCTCTTCCTATAGAAAAAGATGCTTTCTTTACAGCAACACCAAAGGTGAGTAGGGCGGGTAAGGTATCTCAAATCCCACTAGGGGACCGTAAAAACATGGCGTACATGTCTACCATAATTACTTATGGAAGAGGTGAGGGCATGGTGATAGCAACTGGTATGAACACTGAAATTGGTAAAATTGCAGAGCTGATTACAGAAAGCAAAGAGGAATTAACGCCTTTGCTAGGTACTGTATTAAGTATCCTTTCACTAATACTTTGCGGCATGTTATTTCTGATTGCTTTGGTGCAAAAAAGAAATGTGTTTGATATGCTGATTACCGCTATTTCTTTAGCTGTGGCAGCAGTTCCAGAAGGCTTACCGGCGGTAGTTACTATATGTCTAGCATTAAGTGTGACTAGAATGGTGAAAGTAAATTCTATTGTTCGAAGATTGCCTTCTGTAGAAACATTAGGGGCTGTTAGCGTGGTATGTTCTGACAAAACAGGTACTTTAACGCAAAATAAAATGACTGTTGAAAAGTGTTTTTTTAACCAAAAGGAATATGATAGGGATGGACTAAGTAGAGCACAGCAAGAGGCTTTTCTTTATGGAATGACCTTATGTAATGACGGTGTCCTGTCTCAAAAAGGAGGAGAAGTTATACGCATTGGTGATCCAACAGAGCTTGCTTTATTAGATTTGGCAGCTACATATGGTATCTATAGAGAGCAGTTAGAGGAGCAGATGCCTCGAAAAAAAGAATTAAGCTTTGATTCTGAGCGCAAGATGATGTCCACCTATCATCAAAAAGGAAATGGCTGTATTACTTATACAAAAGGTGCTCCAGATGAAGTATTAAAAAAGTGTACAGGAATTTATTTAAATGGGCGTGTGTTGGAAATGACAGAACTGTATCGTAGGCAGATTCTTAAGGCAGTGGAAAGTCTTTCCTCGAGAGCACTTAGGACGTTAGCTGTTGCTATGAGGACTGGTGGAAATGGGCCTAAGGAATGTGATTTGATTTTTGTAGGAATGGTAGGAATGAAGGACCCAGCAAGACCAGAGGCGGCTGAGGCAGTTGCAACCTTTAAAGGAGCTGGGGTTAGTACTGTAATGATTACTGGTGACCATGTAGATACTGCATTTGCCATTGCAAGACAACTGGGTATTGTAACCCATATGAAGCAATGCATGACGGGGGAGGAGATGCAGCACCAAACAGAAGAAGACTTTGTAGAAAGACTAGAAGATGTCAGGGTATTTGCAAGAGTATCACCACAACAAAAGGTTGAAATAGTTAAGGGGTTTCAGCAAAAGGGACATATTGTAGCCATGACAGGAGATGGGGTAAACGATGCACCTTCCTTAAAATCAGCAGATATCGGTATTGCAATGGGAATGTCTGGAACGGATGTGGCAAAACAGGCCGCGGATATGATTTTAACTGATGATAATTTTGCAACCATAGAAAAGGCAATTGAAGAGGGAAGGGGAGTATATGAAAATATTCGTAAGTCGGTTATTTTCTTATTGTCTTCTAATTTAGGGGAGATCATGACTATGTTTATTGCGGTATTGTGTGGTTTTGCTTCCCCCCTTAAGTCCAGTCATATATTATGGATTAATCTGATTACTGATTCATTACCTGCCTTAGCTCTTGGAGTAGATCGCAATGACAAAAAAAGTTTAATGCGAAACATGCCCAGAAAACCGAAAGAAAGTCTGTTTGCTAGAGGAGGTCTTGCCTGTACTTGTTTTTATGGAATTTTAATTACATGTGTAAGCCTAACAGCTTTTTTAATGATTCCCTTTGGAATGCTGAAGGCAAAAGGATATGAGATAAACTTGGGAAATATTGCTATGATATTGGGAAGTGCAGGAGTGCTGGTAAAGTCTCAAACCTATGCTTTTACTGTATTAGGAATGTCTCAGTTATATCATGCGGTAGGTATGAGGGATGTGCAAAAATCTATTTTCCATATGAAGCATTTAGAAAATAAATTAATGATAATAGCATGTATTGTTGGATTTGCATTGCAATTTGCAGTTACTGAAATTCCTTTTTTGATTCAAGCATTTGGAACCACACATTTATCAGGAAGAGAATGGCTACATTTAAGTTTTCTTGCAGCATGTCCTATGATTGCTCATGAATTTATGGTGCTTTTTGCTTCATCTTCTGATATACTACAAAGAAAGCCAGTGGGGGAAAGGTACGGTTATTAATATGAAGAAAATTTTAGTAGTAATTGATATGCAAAACGATTTTATAGATGGAACATTGGGAACGAAAGAGGCAGAAGCTATCATAGAAAATGTAGTTGAGAAGATTAAATCATATCCTCCGAATTCTATTTATGCAACTAGAGACACCCATCAAAGCGATTATTTGCAAACATCAGAAGGGCATTATTTGCCAGTGGAACATTGTATTCAAGGAACAACGGGCTGGGAGATTCGCGCAGAAGTGGCAGAAGCAATGCCCAATGCCATTATCATTGATAAACCCAACTTTGGGTCTATTGAGCTTGTGGAGAGGCTAGCCAAGGAAAATGAATCTGAGGAAATCGCCATTGAGTTGGTTGGATTATGCACAGATATTTGTGTAGTAACAAACGCGTTATTATTAAAAACAAAACTGCCAGATACTAAAATTATGGTAGATGCATCTTGCTGTGCTGGCGTAACAGTAGAAAGCCATGAAGCGGCACTTTTGACTATGAAGATGTGTCAAACAGAAGTACTAAGTGTGGAAGGAAATTCTAGTCTTTAAAGTACGAAGCCTAAGAATTACTAAGTTCCGCACTGGGGTTATAAAATACAAAAGAGTGGTACAACAGGAGGATAAATGACAGAGTTTTTATTATTTCAGGGAACATTGTTTATAAGGGTATTAGTCAGTGCTATTTTTGGCGGTTTGATTGGTGCAGAAAGACAGTCTCGCATGAAAACAGCTGGAGTTAGAACTCATCTGATGGTTTCTATGGCAGCAGCCCTTATGATGTTGATTTCTAAATACGGATTTGCAGATGTAATAGGGCAAGCGGGATACACTGTTGATGTGTCTCGAGTGGCAGCAAGTATTATTACAGGAATGGGTATCCTTGGCGGTGGATTAATATTTATTACAAAGCAAGGAAAAGTAAGTGGTATTACGACGGCAGCAGGTGTATGGGTAACTGTTGGAATCGGTATGTCTATTGGCGCAGGCATGTATATTATAGGTACTGCAACTATGTTACTTGTACTGCTATGTCAGCATTTGCTTCACAAAAGCTGGTTATTTAAAGAACCACTAAAAGCACAGGTTGATGTGGTCCTTAATGACAGTGGCGAGATTAATGATATAGACACGAAATTCGGTGAAATAGGAGCTGAATTAGGCAATTTCAAAATGGATAAAGGAGCCCAAGGAAAATGTTCGGCTAAAGTGATTGTATATTTCCCTTCAAAGTATAAAAGACATGAGATTGTAGAAATGCTAAGTAATATACCTGAAGTGGAGTCCTTTACTTTATAACAAAAACAAAATAATAATTAAGACAAAAACGCAGGAGAATATTTTCCTGCGTTTTTTGGAAACATATTTCTTGGAGGGCATTGATTTGACTAAAAAGAGATGGAAGGTTATTTTGTTTTTATTAGGAGGCGCTATTATTATGGGGAGCGGCTTTGCTTTTGCGGTTGATTCCCAAGCTGA
>CAZKGP010000040.1:0-12783 GCA_964552225.1 uncultured Acetatifactor sp. | reverse complement strand
GATATGGAATCATCATAATAATCAACCCCATGTTTTGTTCCAATAAACTCAAGTCTATGGGGAAGTGGTTGAAAGCTTTCTAGCGCAGTAACAAATGCACCATCACTGATTCCCCAAAATTGACATACTTGATATACAAATGCACAGTTTATAAGATTATGATTCCCTCTTAATTTAGCTCCAACAACAGCCTCAAGTCGCTCAAACGGCAAGCAATCTGTCGTCACTTGAACCATACGGGCAGGACAATCCTTTTGTTCTGGAATAAACTCTGGAATGGAAAATAACGTATCCAAAGGAAATTGGTGTTTATATATATGGGTTTTTGATTTTGCATAGTTCTCAAAGGTTTTATAATGATCTAAATGATCTTCATAAATGTTTAGCAGTATTGCCATAGCTGGTGAATGAAAGCAATATTCTAACTGATGGCAAGACAACTCTAATACTACAATAGTATTTGAGGTTATCTTATCTATCACATCAAATACAGGTATCCCTATATTTCCCGCAAATAAGCTCTCCACACCATTTGTTTTAAGAGTATGATAAAGTAAAGATGAAACAGTACTTTTACCTTTTGTCCCAGTTATACCAATAGTTTGCCGGCTATATTCACTCAAAAAAATATCCGTTTGAGATGTAATGTAGCAGCTATACTCATCTAGTTTTTTAGGTAAAACAATACCAGGGCTTTTAAACACAATATCGTAATTATCCAACGAATCCATATAACTCTCTCCATTAAGAAAGTTATGTTTCTCATCGATATCAGGTCTTTCCATTAATTTATCAGCAATATCCAATTGTAAATAACTGGTTGCCTGTTTCAGCATACGATATGTAGACTGGCCTTCTCTTCCAAACCCTAATATCAATACACGTTTATTATGAATAAGTTGTTCAATTTTATTTATCACTTAATCATCTCCTAAACTATTAACTTTTGTTTGATGATAGAAACAAAATATGTAGGCAAAGAATGATTGTTGTCAAAACAATCTAATACATCATTGTTCTCTATGGAATCCGAAACAACTTTTTCTTCATAATATTTCAAAAGAAAGGGAATTGATAGACCCTCTACGGAATATTTTTGTATTGTCATTTGCAAAGCAACATTGACCTCATCTCGACTGCCAACACACTCAAATGGTTTTTCTAGCTGTAAACCTATTAATTTTTCAAAAATATCAACTAGACTTTCCTCATCAAGCATGTTCTTACCAAATATATTAATCAGTTCTTTTTCTTCCAAAAACGGCGATAATATAATATACACAAATAAGCACTTGGGACAATTTCCACACCAAATATCTGTTTTACTTCCCACATTACAGCTCCTAAAAATACTGTGATACTGCTTAAACGAAGCAAACAATTGTGCAATTTTAAGCTCTGTTAAAGGACGAAGCATACTAAAGTATTCCACTCCAGAATTAATATATTCCGACTCATAATTACTAAAATCAGTTTCAAATTCATAGCTCTTAGAATACTGATGATTCACATCTGAACCTGCTACAGTTGCTTCATTTGCACTGGATTCATTCGATAATGCAATGTAACTCAACCCATTAATATAAGCAGCTATCACTGAAGAAAATGCAACAATAGCAGAAAACGGTGTGTGTCCATTTAAAAATCCCTTTGCATTTAGCTGAATCATATTCTTATCAAGTGTACGTTTTGCAATTATCGTATTATCATTTAATTTAGCCACATCTACTGTATCAAGTGTAGCTTGACGTGGATTAATTATATAGGCAAATCTTTCTGTATCATTTTTTAACAATTCAAGGGTTACAGCCGAATCTTTTCCCCCACCAATAGGCACAAGAACTTTAGGTCTACTAGCACTTGTTTGAGAATTATCGTGTCCATGAGTTTCACCTGACAAAAACACTTTACTACCTGCAGATTCTGAACAAGTTATTTCCATAAACTCATCACCTACAGAAATCCCATTGGTGTAGAAAAACTCTCCTAATCCTTTAAAATAAAGCTTTTTCCACCACTCTATTTGTTCCGCTGTGAGCGTTCTATTTACCACATGAACATTAGGCGAACAAGTTATTTTCCAATAACTCACCAGCTCAACCAACCCTAATGAAAACACAAGCTCATCCAGTTGTTCCTTATCTATATCAACCTGAGACTCCAACTTTGAAATAGACCAAGTGGGATGAAATTCACTCAAGTATGGAATTTCAAAATGATAAACCATATCGATTGATACATCTGTCTCATTATATTCGTATCCTTTATAAATAAAATCGGGATATTCCTCCCGAAAGCGTTGAAATTCTTCCATTTTGTTATACAATCCTTATCACTTTTTAATCTTAAATTATTATAAGCTTAAATCTTAATTGCGTCAATGTATGGTTGTATTATATGCTAAAATCAACAGAGTAATTTGTATATTTACGTTGAATAAATATACCGCAAGTGGTAAAATATGTACATAATACAAAAGGATGGGCTATCATGGCAACAATAAAATGTCCTAAATGTCAAAATGAAATGAGTAAAAGCGCAACAAAATGTCCATCTTGTGGAGCACTAAATGTTAATTCTCCATTAATATTAGTAGTGTTGATATTTATGATACTTTTATGTATCGGATTAGTTTTTGTATCAGTGTCTATGTGGTAATGGAAATACAAAAAGATAGGAGAGCAATCTTCCTATCTTTTTTTGTTAATAAATTTACCTACAGCTCATAAGGGGTATTTTGATACACATAATAATTCAACCAATTGCTATACAAGTTATTGCTATGAGATCTCCATTGTAATAATGGCTTCTCTTCCGGATTATTGTTGGGATAATAATTATATGGAACTTCAATCTCCAGACCTTTGTTAATATCACGGTAATATTCATTGTTTAAGGTGTATCTATCGTACTCTGGATGTCCATTGACAAATATTTTTTTGCCCTCTTCTGCTATGGCTAATAATACACCTGCTTCCTCTGATTCTGCCAAAACAGTTAAAGATTCACATGCATGAATTTCTTCCGCAGAAGTTTCAGTATGGCGGCTGTGTGGTGCTAGGAAAACATCATCAAACCCCCTTACCAATGGTACTTTTCGGTTAGCAACCTTGTGCTCATATATACCGAATATTTTCTTTTCTAGAGGTCTTTTATTAATTCCATAATAGTGATAAAATCCTGCCTGTGCTCCCCAACAAATATGTAGTGTAGAAGTCACATGAGTCCCAGCCCAATCCATTATCTCGCATATTTCTTCCCAATAATCTACCTCTTCAAAGGAAATTCCCTCTACTGGTGCACCAGTGATAATCATTCCATCAAATTTACTATCTCTAATATCATCTAATGTAGTATAAAATTTATTCAAATGATTGGCTGATGTGTTTAAAGATACATGGCTTTTCACATTCATAAAAGTAACATCTACTTGCAAAGGTGTATTTGAAAGAGCTCTTAAGATTTGAAGCTCTGCATCTTGCTTTACTGGCATGATATTTAAAATAACTACTTGTAAAGGACGAATATCCTGATGTGTTGCACGATTTTCATCCATAACAAATATATTCTCATCCTCTAATATTTCTTTTGCCGGTAAATCATTTTGTGTTCTAATTGGCATTTCTTTTTCCTCCCTTATGCTTCAATCTTTAAGTACTCTCTGCGAAACTGTTCTTCTGTAATAATCGGAACATTAAGCTCTTTTGCTTTCTTATTCTTAGAGGAAGTGGATTGAATATCATTATTAATCAGACAATGTGTTTTGGAGGTAACACTTCCAGTTACTTTTCCACCCATTTGTTCAATTATTTCTTTTAATTCTGTACGACTACTATAATACTCTAGACTTCCCGTAATCACAAATACTTTATCCTGGAATATTTGGTTATCTGAATCAATAACGGGAATTTCTATTTCTATTTCTTCAAGTAAATGATTAATTTTCTCTAGATTATTTTCATTGTGCATAAAATCCACAAAAGCAGTGGCTATTACCTCTCCAATACCTTCTACATTGCTAAGTTCTTCTACTTCTGCCTGCAACATTTTCTCAATATCATAGTTAAAGTGCTTACATAGCATTTTGGCATTTGCAACTCCAATATTGGAAATTCCAAGTCCATAGATTACTCTTGGTAATGTTGTCTTTTTAGCAGCATTTGTTTTATCTATTAAATTTTGATAGGACTTGGCTCCAAATCCTTCCATTGTTACGATTTCATCCATATGATTATCCAAGTGAAAAATATCAGCGTATTCATGGATAAAGCCATGACTAATAAACTTTTCCAATGTAGCCTCTGATAATCCCTCAATATTCATTGCGTCACGACTTGTAAATAAAGTAAAGGACTTTATTTTCTTCGCAGTACAATCAGGATTCGTACAATATAGGGATTGCACCTCATTTATTTGTTTAATTTCTGTCTTTTCGTCACAAACTGGACAAGTACATGGCACTACTATGGTATCACTTCGTGTTAAGTTGTCTGCTATCTGAGGTATAATCATATTGGCTTTATAAACCGTAATAGTATCACCTAATCCCAGCTTAAGGCCACGTAAAATACTAATATTATGAACAGATGCACGACTTACTGTAGTTCCCTCTAATTCAACAGGATCAAAAATTGCAACAGGGTTAATAAGGCCTGTTCGGCTGGCACTCCATTCGATTTCTTTCAAGGTTGTCTCTTTTAGCTCATCAGCCCATTTAAAAGCAATGGAATCTCTTGGAAACTTCGCTGTACTTCCAAGGGATTGTCCAAAAGCAATATCTTCATATGCTAGAACTAGCCCATCTGAAGGAATATCATATGTTGCTATTTTATGTTCGAAACGCTCTACAGTGTCTAATATAGTATCTGGTGTAACCATCTCATACTCTGCTATCTCAAAACCCTGTTCCTTTAAAAATAAAAATTGAGTTTCTTTGGAATTGTGAAAGTCTACTCCATCAGCTTTCACTAAAGCAAATGCAAAAAAACGGACATTTCGACTTGCCGTAATTTCATTATTGAGCTGTCTTACGGAACCACTGCATAAATTTCTAGGATTTTTATATTTTGCATCTATATTTTCAATTTTTGCATTAATTTTCTCAAAATCTGAATAGCTAATAACTGCTTCCCCTCTTAAAACAAGTTCTCCCTTGTAGGAAATCGTTAATGGGAGATTCTGAAATGTTCGTGCATTATTAGTAACAACCTCGCCAATTTCCCCATTTCCTCTAGTTACAGCCTTTGCAAGTTTTCCGTCACGATAAGTAAGAACTATCGTTAATCCATCATATTTCCAGCTTAAAACTGCAAGTTTGTCTTGCAGCCAATCCTTTAATTCTTCTCTATTTTTCGTCTTAGCCAGGGATAGCATCAAGCTTTCATGCCTTTCCTTGGGCAATTCCTCTACCGCCTCATATCCCACGTTGATTGATGGACTATTTGACAAAACAATACCCGTTTCAGATTCCAACTCTACAAGCTCATCATATAGCTTATCATATTCATAATTGCTCATTACTTCCTCATCCTGAGCATAATAAACTTTTGATGCTTCATTTAGAACATCTACAAGATATTTGATTTTTTTAATCTTCGAGGACTCCATATTGTGTTTCCCACCTTTTTATACATATTCAAATTTTATATATATTATAATTATTAACTCATAATAAAGTAATTATGACTTGACTATTTTATTAAAATATATTAATAAAACTATCTATTACTATATCATAAAAACGGCATTGTACGCCATCTACTTTGCCGTTTTTACATAATATTTTTCCTTGCTAATTTTCTAGTTTTTACTACTGTTTTTTCATAGAAATCCCACATAGTTGATATAATTCTTCTAAAATTTCACCTGTTATTTCACGGTATTTTCCTGTCTTTGTAGGATCCAATTTAATATTCATAATACGAATACGTTGAAGGCTTATTACATCATAAAAAAAGGCTTTACACATTCTTCTTATCTGTCTATTGACCCCCTGGGTCAATATTATTTTGAAAGTATACTTACCTATCTGCTCTATTTCACATGGTCTAGTTGTTAAATTGAGTTCCTTCAAAAAAACTCCTTTTTGCATTTCTTGCAAAAACTCTTTTGTTATCTCTTTATTTACTTTTACAATATATTCTTTTTCATGGCGGTTGGAACCTCTCATCATGGCTTCAATTAAATCCCCGTCATTGGTGAGAATCAATAATCCTTCCGAATCTTTGTCCAAACGTCCTGCATAAGTCACGCGTATGGGATATTTAATAATATCTGAAATTATTTTCTCCGCATGGCGATCCTTTTCAGTACACGTAACACCTATCGGCTTATTGAAAGCAAGTACCACTGTCTTATTGCGCCCAGAAATTACTTTTTTATTTACTGCCACTTCATCCTGCAAGGTCACTTTAGTACCCATAGCAGCTACCTGCCCATTTACAGACACCCTTCCTTGCTCTATAAGTCGATCTGCCTCTCTACGAGAGCAGATTCCACATTCCGCCAGATATTTATTCAATCTTATCTGTTCCATTTTATCACCTGTCTGCAAGTTTTATAATTGCCGGTATACCGTCACCATTTACCAATGCATCCTTGGCTAATTGATCTGCCATTTCATTATAGTACACGTTGGTATGAGCTGCTACCTTTGTGAATTTAATTTTAATAGACTGGCTCCAACCCTGCATTGCTTTTGCATACTTTTTGGTTAAGTCAGTATTTCTTTTCCAAGCACCCACTGCCCATTTCTCAATTCCTTCATAATCATAACAAATTTCTATCTCTTTATATCCATTTACCATAGCAAAACGAACTGCAAACATAGCACCTAACATTTCTCCCGTTACATTACGAAGTGCCAGCGACTCTGGGTTATTCCCATTTCCACTTTCAGTGTGTACCGTACCATCAGGTAAAATAAAAACACAGCCAAAAGAATATTTAGGAATGGAATGATTATAACTTCCATCCACATATGCAATTATTTGATCTTCTGATTCAGGTCTGATAGATGAAATTTCAGATTTATCTTCTTCTAATTCAACAGAAGTGTCACCTAAATAAGCTTTTGCCTCTGCCAAAGAAGGGAATCCTTTATATTCTGCACCTGGAAAGCCATCTACCGAAGCTTTACAATCGTTCCATGAATAGAAAATTCCTGTTTTCTTACCTTTTTTTACTGCGTACACTTTCTTTGCTGCCATCTATAGCTCCTATATCTTTATCTAATAAAATTTGTTCTTAGAGAAGGTTCTCTTTCTGGGAAATCAATTCCGTTCTCTTTTCCCACCTCTATGCATTTTAACAACCACGCCATATTATTGCCTAGTGTTCTCATAATCTGCAAACCTTCCAAATCCTGTCTTACTTCGTCTGGTGTATTGCCATGCACCATGTTCCAGTATTGGCTTGATACAACAGGCATAGATCTAATTGTAAAATATTTATTTAATTGATCTAAGCTAGCAGATGCTCCACCTCTTCTACAGCTAACGATTCCTGCAGCGGGTTTTCCTTCAAAAATCTTAGTGTTCCCATAAAAAACTCTATCCATAAAAGAACTGAGTGCACCACCAATAGAAGCAAAATGAACTGGTGAACCAAATATAAATCCATCTGCATCTTTTGCTTTTGCAATAAATTCATTTACGATATCCTTTTGAAAGCATTGTCCAGAGTCATAACATACTCCACATCCTATACAGCCTGCTATTGGTTTGGTTCCAATATGAAAAATTTCTGTTTCAATTCCTTGCTTTTGTAATGTACCAGCAATTTCCTCTAAAGCAGTATATGTGCATCCTTTTGTATGGGGGCTTCCATTCACTAATAATACTTTCATATATTTTCACTCTTTTCACCTTTCTATATATATCCTATTCCCATAGATATTGTTAATATTCGTTAAATGCGTATTGAACTATTATATCAATAATTACGGAATAGTTCTACTAGTTTCTAACGACTCCTTAAAAAACAAAAAAATCCCTAAATATTTTTTAAGGATTTCTTTGTTTTTTATCTATAATAATTCTTACACAATTCCTTGTTCTTTCATCGCAGTAGATACTTTCAAAAATCCTGCAATGTTGGCGCCAGCAACATAATTGCCATCTAAACCATATTTTCGGGAAGCTTCATCTAAGCTTTGGAATATTTGAATCATGATAGTCTTTAACTTACTATCTACTTCTTCAAAGCTCCAGCTTAGTCTTTCACTATTTTGGCTCATTTCCAATGCAGAAGTTGCAACACCTCCAGCATTTGCTGCCTTGCCAGGGCAGAATAGCACTCCGTTTTCTTGTAAATATTCAGTAGCCTCTAAAGTAGTTGGCATATTAGCACCTTCTGCTACTGCAATGCATCCATTTTCTACTAGTGTCTTAGCATCTTCTAAATGTAGCTCATTTTGAGTGGCACAAGGTAGTGCGACATCACATTTTACACTCCAAACACCAGTACCTTCATAATACTTAGCGTTAGGTCTAGCTACAACATACTCAGTTAATCTTCCACGTTTTACTTCTTTAATTTCTTTTACTAATTCAATGTCGATTCCTGCTTCGTCAAATATCCAGCCCGTAGAATCTGAAATAGTTACCACCTTAGCACCTAATTGTTGAGCCTTTTCACATGCATAAATTGCTACATTGCCTGAACCTGAAATGGCAACTGTTTTGCCTGCAATATTATGATTATTGGCTCTTAACATTTCTTCTACTATATATAATAATCCATATCCTGTGGCTTCTTTCCTTGCTAGAGAACCACCATAAGTCAGACCTTTTCCAGTTAACACGCCTTCATTTCGACCTGTTATTCTTTTATATTGTCCATACATATAACCAATTTCTCTGCCTCCAGTACCAATATCACCAGCAGGAACGTCTGTATCTGCTCCAATATGTCTGTAAAGCTCAGTCATAAAGCTTTGACAAAACGCCATTACTTCTCGATCTGATTTACCTTTTGGATCAAAATCTGAACCACCTTTACCACCGCCAATAGGGAGACCAGTTAAGGAATTTTTGAAAATTTGTTCAAATCCTAGAAATTTTATAATGCCTAAATTAACTGAGGGATGAAGTCTTAACCCACCCTTGTAAGGTCCTATTGCAGAGTTAAATTGTACACGAAATGCATTATTTACTTGAACATTACCTTTATCATCTACCCACGGAACGCGGAATAAAATTTGTCTTTCTGGTGTAACTAGTCTTTCTAATAGAGCTTCTTTCCTATATTCTTCTTCATTCGATTCAATTACCACTCGTAAAGATTCTAACACTTCCTGTACCGCCTGATGAAATTCTGGTTGGGCAGGATTTTTTGCAATTACCATTTTTAATACATCATCTACATATGACATAATTATGTCCTCCTTCTATATTTTGTATTAATTCCAATTAACGGAAATACGTTAATAGAAAGACACGAGAAACTGTACTCACACTGTCGTCTCCGCTATCTCAAACATAATTATATAATGGTTTTTTGGATTGCACAATTTACATTATGCAAACAATTTTTTATTCTACTAAACGTTTTTTTGTACAATTTTCACAAATTATTATACATGTATACAATTATAACAAAAGTACAAATTTATTTTTATAGATATTTTTTTAAGGTATCAATATTAGTTTCTTCATAAGAAATTAATTTTTTGGCTAAATCTAGAGTATTCTCATCGGCATTTTCATTACGATTTAAAATTTTGTTCATTTCCACAATTCCAGAATTACTACCTTTTATCATTAGTTCCGCAATATGACCAGTACTAGTATTGAGCATAGTATTATAATGAATTCCTCCTTTTAGCATCATGTCTGATATATAATTAGAATGATACGGTTCCGCTTTTGCTTCTATTAACTTTTCAAGAGCTTGGTTATGCAAATCTGAATACGCTATGGCTTGCTTAGATATTTGCATGGCTAATTGATCGTCATATACCTTATCTGATATGGTATCAATTGCCTTAATTGCTATTTCTGTGTTTTTTTGGATTTCCCGATATACTGCTACTTCTTGTGATTTCATATTCCAGCGCCTCCACTTTACCTACATTCTATTGATTTTCCTATACAATAAAAAAGATGCTTATATATAAGCATCTTTTTTATGTTAGTATCATTATTCTCAGTTTTTAAATTGTTATTCCATTTTTCTATTGCACATAATCTTCTTTTACAAATCCTACAAGTCCATTATAACTAATTTTGCACCAACCATTGTCACGGCTAATTAAATCTACCGTATCTCCACCTACAACAAAACCAATTTTTGAAGCGGACTCACTCGCTTCTGAACGAATGTTAACGTTTGATGTTGCGGTTACCGTTCCAATGAACTCTCCCCCTTGAACAGCATTATCAACTTGTAAATATTCCGACTTGATAAAACCTTCTTTGTCCTCAAACTTAACCTTGGACCATCCATTTGCTAATTGTTCTATGACTTCCAATTTAGTACTTCCTGGAACTTTACCAATTTTTTCAGCTTGTTCGCTGTCTGATTGTCTCAAGTTGACAGTAGTAGTGGCTTTTGCATAAATAGGTCCCGTTTGTACAGGAGGTGTCTGTTCTTCACTAGGAGTTTCTCCTTCGGTAGGTACCGTTCCCGCTTCTGGATTATCTGTACTTACTGGATTTTCACTGCCCTCTGTTTCTGTCACTTGAGCAGCTAACAATTCACCTGTTCTCCTACTAACTTCACTAGTTACCTCATCCATATAAATAGCTAACTCTTTACTCTGAAGTAATAACTCATAATATTCTACATTTATATTATTTATAAGCTCTACTACATCATCTTGTTCATTAACAGTCTGGATATACTGAAGAATATCATCAGATATTTCCCCTGTGTTAAAGTAATAATTACCATTTTCATCTATCACAATATAAAATGCTTGAAAACCGGGTACTTGATCTGGATATCCATAAAATGTTAAATACGAATGTGCATATGCCATATATGTGTTAGGCTCTAATCCTGGCTTAACATATATTTTAATACTAGGATAACTTTCAATATATTTACTAAATTCTAGAATTCGTATTTCTTCAATTTCATCCACAGAAGAACAAATATTTTTAATTGTATCAACATCCCCCGTTGCTTTTGCATTATAATAAGTTGCTACAAGGGTATATATATTTGGATCCGTATTTTCTACTAAAGGTACTTCCTCTATGGCTCTGTTAAAAGCTACTTCTTGGCTTCCTGTAGATTCTGTCGAAGTAGATTCCGGAATTTTATCTTCTACATTCTTTGCATTTAATGCAATGGTTACGGTAGCAGCAACGGCTCCTATTACAATTATAGGAAACGCTATTTTACTATGTTTAATTATATAATCACGAATACTTCGTATTTTTTCTTTCCACATGTTAACACCTTTCTTTTATCTAATACTAATCAAGGTGATGTAAAATGCATCCGACAGGAATCGAACCTGCATTAAAGGCGTCGGAGGCCTCCGTTCTATCCATTAGACTACGGATGCAAATGTTACAAATTTATTACATCACCTTGATTATAATATCATATAATCCAATAGCTGTCTATAAGCATTTTTTGGATTGTTTCAAGACATTATTTAGCTAAATTATGAAGAAATATTAATTTTTTTAATAATACGATTATAGTAATAAACGTTGTTTGACAGCAACTCTTCAGGTTCAACTTGTGTACTATTTACCTCTTGAACCATTGATTGTAATTGTAATACATCCTCCCTTCCCGAATCTGCAATTATGATTAATTCATGTACGGAACTTGGCAAAATAAAAAAATTAGAACGTAATGATTCTGCAATCTTTTGTAACAAACCTGGGATTACCATACAGACTGCACCAAAAGCTCTATTTTTATTACTTAAAATTTTCATAGGGAGTTCTTCTAAGTATGAAGGTGCTTCTTCATTTAATGTTATTGATTCTTCTGCTGTTCCTAATAACTCCTTAATCACTTCTCCCATTGACTTTAGTTCAACTCCAAATAAATTTACAGTATTAATTTGAGCCAATTCTAACAATTCCGCAGTATTAGTGTTCCACATTTTAACATGGGAATTATAGATTAATATGGTTCCACTCCCCAAACTCTTATTGCTATATGCGTAATAAAAGCAAATAGCCAAGTCTAAAAAGATTATATGTGGTATCTCATCAAGTAATGCTTGATTCTGTTCTGCATTTACTAATTTATATGCTATACGTGGTTTCACTTCATTAAAATCTTTGAAGAAATTCATATCTACATTATTTCTAGGAATCCCTGATTGGTAAGCATTCATTATCTTTTCCATAATATTCTGAAAAGTAGTTCCCTGCTCATACATTTGAAAAAATACATCTAAATAAATCGTAGGTGTGACGCTTTGCCCTGGTTGTAATATCATAAGTCCTTGTAGAATAACATTATTATTTTTCCTTACTTCTTGGAGTTTCACATTTACCTCCTTTCCCATTTGTTTTATAATATTTTTTTGCACCTTTTCTGCAAATTCACGAATATCCATAAAAACCTCACTTTCTTGATTGGGCCAATAGCCTCTAAATAATAATATTATTTTGTGATGTACGGTCGATGCGACCAGATGAATAGAAATAGAATAGTAATTTAGATAAGGACTTTTATAGGGAGAACTTTCCTATAAAATAAAAAAAGACAACGAAACATGTCCATTGTCTTATAAATCTTTGATAGCAATATAATTAAACTCTAGAGAGATACTCCCCTGTTCTGGTATCAATTTTAATCTTGTCACCA
>CAZKGP010000039.1:0-12913 GCA_964552225.1 uncultured Acetatifactor sp. | reverse complement strand
ATTTTTTCCCAATCTTTCATAAGAACCCTTTCTAACAACAATCATCTGAAAAAAAATAATATCCAACAAATAATAATAGAGCAACTATGATAAGACCTACAAATCGGTTGTGTATAATAATCATAAGCAGCATGCCTATTGCAATAAAAAAAATAACCAAACCTATAATCTTTTTCCAGTTCATATGAACTCCTGCTTATATATATTCACTCTATTATATGCACATAGTCTAATATTGTTTACATATTATATAGACTTTTCATCTTCCGGAAAAGCAATATCAACTACTTCTTTGTCCTCAGGCATTTCTTCTTTCTTAGAAGTAAACTTTTCAACTACATCTGGAATCATGTCCAATATCTTAGTCATGGCATCTTGATTCTTAATATTTACTAGCTTAGTGCTACCATTTCTAATTACCAAAACAGCACTAGGAGTCATCTTACCACCCATTCCACCAGCCCCGCTGGAAGAGTTTTTCTGCCTGTTATCACCAGCTCCAGCCCCTATTCCAAACGTAACATCAACTAAGGGTAGAATAATAGTATCTCCAATTTGCATTGCCTCTCCTACAACTGTTTTAGTTGACAAAACAGTGTCCATACCATTTATAAGGGCTTCTACAACACCTTGTATTTGATTTCCTTTATCAGCCATTATGCTCGTCCTCCTTTAAATTTACTTATGAATATCCTTAGATTTTTATCAAAAAATAGTTGAAGACCATTCCATAAAATAGTAAATGCAGTAATGTGTCCTGCAAGATATATAGTTCCCTTTAATATAGGGATGTCAAAATTAGGAATAATATTTACATTTTGTCCCCAAATTGGTGAAAACATACTATATAATCCAAGTGCATAACCAGTAGTGTCAGGTGAGCCCGTTCCAAATTCTATATTAGCATCAACTTTACGTGGTTTAATATTCTTTAACACTTTATATAAACGTATTTTTATATTTTCAAGAAGTAACTTTGTATATTCACTTTCAAGCACATCTTTATAATATTTTATATGTGCTAAAATATCCATAATTTTATCACATATTTCTTTGATTTTAAACTTTATTTTTATAATTTTTTCTTTTATTAAACGATAAAATTTTTGAAATATATTTTCAGATTTTTTTTCAATCTTTACTGTTTTATCTATGTTCTCATTTGGTACATTGTTATCTTTATGTTCTTGTTCTACTTCTTGGGCTTGTGTATCTTCTAATGTATCATAGGAGCGGGGCTCTTCACTGCTTTGTACGTTTTGCTTGTCCTCGTCTGGAGAGACCGATGGTTTTTCACCTGAATTATATACGGTAAAACATAGTACTTTTGCAATAATATCTCCTGGTTTGGGATATTTGTAATTTACTCGTAAGAATCCAAATAACCAGTGCATTTTAACTTGCAGCTCCATTTTGTTCTCCGTTTTTTCTCCATATATCTTATAAGTGATAGGAAAAAATAATAACAAAAGTAGCATAATAACAAGGAATGCAAGCAAACACAATAAAATAATTCCTATAGTACCAAGTATTTTTACTAGCACTGCTAACATTTCAAATACTCCCTAAGCGCACAATCGCCTCTTTCTTTCAAACATTCTTGCACAATTTGTTCCACTATTTCCAAGGCCTCTTCATAATAACCAGTGATACCTATAATATAAGGAGGATTTTTCTGATAATAACTTTGAAATAATAAGTGTGCACTAAATATTTCTAATTCATCAATTCCGTTATATGCTTTGGTAATTAGAAACACATTTGAACGTAATGGATGTTTTTCAAGCACTCTCTTTATTTTAACCAAATTTTTAGTTAAGATACTTTTTCCTAAATAAACATTAGGATGATATTTCAGTTGTATCACCATACCATTAACTCCTTTTTCAATTCTTAAATAGTATACCACATAATATCTTCATATGGAAACAATGAATTTTATGCATAAAAATATCTAAAAAAGCAACAATATAGTTGACAATTTTTATAGTCACTTTATACTTAAGCTATAGATGCATAATTAACAAACTAAAGAAGAATGCTGAGGGACAATAATTATGAAAACGGTTGCACGAATGAGTCTTGCTCCTGGTATGATATTAGGAGAAAGTGTTTATGATTTTAAAGGTAATCTAATATTTCCAGAAGATACAAAGTTAGATGAGGTTAAAATCGAAATGCTAAATCGCTATAACATCATGTGTGTTGATATTAAAGATGAAGTTGACTTTGCTTCTACTCAATACGAAAAACTACGTTATAATGAAAAGTTCAAAAAATTTAGTAAACTATACCAACAATCACTCTTAACATTTAAAGCATTGATGATATCTTTCTTACAGACCGGACAGCCAGTAAAGAAGGAATTGCTTTTAGATATATATAATGTTCTATTTGAATTAGCACCTAAAGGCGCAATTCTATTAGATTATCTTTATACAATGATGCCCAACGAGGATGAACTAACATACACACACTCACTTAACTCAGCACTCTTAGCTGGTGCCTTTTCTGACTGGTTTGGATTAGATGAAGAAATGCGTGAAACCTTAATTCTTTGTGGTTTTTACTACGATATTGGTAAATTAGTTCTTCCATACGATGTTTTATGGAAGCCTGGCAAGTTATCCGAAGAAGAGTTTAATATTGTTAAAACTCATCCAATTAGAGGTTATCAAATAGTAAAAAATGCATCTCTAGCTCCTGGAATCAAAAAAGCCATACTTACCCATCACGAACGTATGGATGGCACTGGTTATCCTTACAAGCTAGAAGAAGCTGAAATAGATATATACGCTAGATATATGGCAATAATTGATGTATATATTGCAATGGCTTCTCCCCGTACATATCGTAATTCAAAGACTCCTCTAGAAATTCTTGGAACCTTTGAACTAACAAAAGAAAAGTATGATGCAGAAATATTAATTCCTATCATGAAGACAATAGCTGATACACAAATTGGTTCCAATGTACAATTAGATGATGATTCTATTTGGGAAGTTTTAATTATCAATGCCAACGCTTTATCACGTCCAATTTTAAAAAATGATGATAACGAGATTCTAAATCTTTTAGAGCATCCCGATAAAAAGATTGTTAAAAAATTATAATGTCTTATATAGCAAAAGAAGCGTTTATGCAAGATAACATAAAGGCTTCTTTTCTTTATAGACGCTTGTGGCAACCCCAGAGATTATTTTTCTTCATCTCTAAGTATTCATTATATGCTTTCTCTAATATCTGTTTTTCGTTTGAAAATTTAAGCAAATGTATGGCTTCATGATATTTGTAAAATCCAGAATCTACAAAAAATTCTTCTCTTTGCGGTTTGCTATAGTAGCTATCTGCCATCATCAAATACCAATGTACTTCTTTTTCTACTTTGTCCTCTGGTACCGAAAAAGAATATTCGCTCTTGCCAATGTATTTGATAATAGTGGCTTTTGCATCTGATTCCTCCAAAACTTCACGTAATGCAGTTTCTTTAAAATCCTCACCTTGCTCTACAGTACCCTTCGGCAATACCCAACCATCATATTTACTTTTATAGTTCTTATATAAAAGCAAAACCTTTCCACGAAATATCACCACACCGCCGCAGCTTATTGCTTCGATCATTGCACTTCCTCCTGGGTTTGGTGTGTTACAAAATAAGCATCAAAAATTCTCCTAGCTATAGGAACAGCATAATCTCCACCTGATCCAGCACCTTCCATTATAATGGTTATGCTTATTTCTGGATTCTCAGCGGGTGCATACCCAGTAAACCACGCATGGCTATCGCCTTTGATATTATTATACTCTGCTGAGCCAGTCTTACCAGCAGCTGTGTACTTCATTCCTTTCAGGTGTGAAGCAGTTCCTTTTTCAACAACGTTTTTCATCATCTCGGATAATATTGCGGCTTCCTCTTCTGTCATTAAAGTACCATATTTTTCAGGAGTAAAATTTTTAATCACACTCCCCTTTGCACTCTCTACACGTTCAATTAAATACGGTTTCATCAATACACCATTGTTTGCGATTGCCGATGTAATCATATTAAGATGCATAGGTGACATTTGAATTTTACCTTGTCCAATAGATGTTTGCATCATTTCTGCTACAGGTATATCCTCATAAACATTAATCATACTTTTTTGATAGTTTAATTTAATAGGTAATTCTTCGTTAAATAAAAGTTCATCTAATGTATTTGAAAATTTCCCTTTGTCTAGATTCATACCAATATTAGCAAAAGAAGAATTACATGATTTTGCAAAGGACGTATCAAAATCTACGTTCCCATGTTTGATTCCATGATAGCAACTGATTTTATGATTGCCCGTCTTATATGAGCCATTACAGTCATAGCTATAGCTAGCAAATGTAGATGGATTTTCTCTGATATACTCTAGCGCAGTTATTATTTTAAAGGTAGAGCCGGGAGGATATAAGCCTTGTGTTGCACGATTGACCAAAATAGAACTTTCTGTATCTTTAACTAAAGCATCCCACATTTCCGAAATTTTATTCGGATCAAAATCTGGCTGGGATACTAGTGCTAATATCTTACCTGTTTTTACTTCAGTTACAACAATGGCACCTTTATATATCCCCATCTCTTGAGATGCCACTTTTTGGAGTTCAACGTCTAATGATGTATATACATTATCTCCTGGGTTCTTTTCTCCACTGACACTATTGGCAACTTTATCCGCCAAAGGGATATTTGTATTAATCAAGTAATAATTTGCCATAGATTCTATTCCTGTCTTACCTTTGGTAGAATAACCTACAACATGTGAAAATAAGTTGCTATAAGGATACTCTCGCATCTCCTTATTGTCACTATCTAATTCTGATTGAGCCAAAACTTCACCATTATTAGCAAAAATACTTCCTCTATAATTTTGTGATAATAAAATTTCTTGCCTTGTATTATAACTGTTGTTCATCAATTCTTGTTCATTAGTCGCCACAAAAGATACAAGATACACAATCATCCCAACAAACAAAGCAACAAAAAAATACATGGTAATCATTATCTCACGGTTCTTGTTTATTTTCGAGTTGTTTTTTGTCTTGGGGTTGTTTTTTATCTTCGGGTTGTTTTGATTGCTTGGGTTCAATATCTTGTCTGACTTTTCTTTTTTGAACAAAACGTTTCTCTCCTTCCTTTTGTATCATGATATATATGCCCTGTATCAAATAAAACATAATCATTGTAGTTAATACAGAGCTACCACCATAACTGATAAACGGAAGTGTAACACCAGTAAGTGGAATGAATTTTATGCCCCCTCCAACGGTCAAGAAAATTTGAAATATATACGTAATTGCCAATCCATAAATGATCAATTGATAAAATTTATCTTTTGCCTTTAATGAAATATCAATCATAACAATAAAACAACTAACACAAACTAAGATTAAACAAATGGCAAAAATAACGCCTAATTCCTCACAAATAGGAGAAAAAATAAAATCTGCCTCTACAAAAGGAATCGCTTTTGGATCTCCTTTTAATAATCCCATTCCAAACCAACTTCCTCCACTAATTGCAAATAGTGATTGGGTAATCTGATATCCTTGGTTATCAATATAAGTCCATGGATCTTGCCAAGCAAGAACTCTAACCTTTACATGGCTAAAAATATGGTAGGCAACAACAGCTGCCAGACTGCCTCCTCCAGCGCCGATCAATAGATATAAGTAGTTATGTGTTGCCACAAATACAACAAACAAAAAGCAAATAAAAAATATCAATGCACTCCCCAAATCTCTGGAAGCTACTAATATTATTACATGAAGACCAGCAATTAAAGTAGTTATAATGATACGCTTTAAGGAAACATCTTCCCAAAGCGCACCTGCAAGGAAAAAGACAAAAATGATTTTCACAAATTCTGATGGTTGAAATGATAGACCGCCAATGGAAAAAGATATCTTAGAGCCCAGGGTCGTTTCTCCAAGAATTAATACACAACTCAACAATAGGAATCCCACAGCTCCATATACCCAAGTAATCTTCTTTAAAAAAGTAATTCGTTCCAATAAATAAGGTATAAATGAAACAATAATGAGGGATATAATAATAATCACATATTGTTTTAATGCTTTTTGAAATGATAATCTTGAAACAATACAAAGTCCAATTCCTAATAGCATACACATATTATTTATTAGCAATTTGTTCATTTTCTCATATACTGTACCAAGAAAAAACATTATAAAGATAAAAAGAACTTGTACAAAAGCATAAAAAAACATGTAATCCAACTTACCACTTACTAAGGTCAAATTCAAAAAACATATAAATTGAATTAAAAAAATTAATATCCTTTGACGAATATAAATTCCTTTTCGTCTACTTTCAACTCGATATCTAAATACTACAAAACATTCTAATGTATAAAACGCCATTAAAATTGTAATACAATAATTAGACAATTCTATAATATATTCTTGCATACCAACCTCCTGCTGCAAAAATCAATTTACAATGCGCTTTTCATGCCCTGTGGTATATTCCCTAAAAGGTAAGTTTATGGAAACCGCACCGCTTGCTTGCAAATCAACAAAAAAATCTAATACATCTTTTGTCATTTTCTTATCTTCTATTGTAAAATCCAAACGAGGCTTGTACTTATCCTTCCATTTTACATATTCACCATGCAAAGACAATGGAACTGTATTATATATTATGTTCATACAATGTGTACAATTCAATACAACGGGAAACTCTTTTTTCATACGATCTTTCAGAAAAACTTGTTTTACTGCACTCTTCTTTAAACATGAATTTGTCGTTTTAGCAATACAATTTGCGGTAACCATCATTGGTATTCTTCCATAAACAATCTTCTCTGGAAGCTCTAAACCATCATATGATTTGTTAAAAACATCTCTTTGCTCTTTACTATTTAATTCAAATGGAATACAGTAATTATCTACTCTAGCATCCCAAAAATCTTTGGTTTCCTTATTCCAAATATACATATTCGCATCTAATACTATTTTCTTATTATATGCATGTTCTTTCAGATATGCATAGCCCTCTAAGGAGCGTGTCAAACAGCCATCTACATTATCTAATGTCAATATATCTAATATCTCTTGTAAAAAGAGCTGATCTCTTTTACGTAAAATATATGGTAACGCTATATAAACAGATATTGTATCATCTATATCTGCCAATATTTGTTTTAAATTATTAATTCTATTTGAAACAAACATATCTGAATCCAAGTATATTGATTGTATAATACTTTCTATGTTTTTATTATTGTTAATAAATTCCTTTATTCCTGATAGTTGGTCCTGTGTTCTTACACTTACAATTAAACCAGTATTAGAATGATGTGCCAAAGTATTATCATACCCTTTATCATTATAATCTATTGGTTCGATTGCCATATCTTTTCTATGAACACATAAACCATTTTCTCTAATCATTTGATTCTCAAGTTCGGTTATAAGCTGTCTTCGCAATCCGTTTATTGACTTTAAAGGATAAAAAGCCCCTTCCTCCAGAGTAATGACTAAATTATCTACTTCAAACATAGTGTCACCTAATTTACAAAGTTGTTTCTTAATATTTGCTTCTGTAATAGGCGCTTTTTGTGCAATTAATACTGGTTCACCAGTTCTGGTTACTGATTTGGAATCTAAGACAACAGTTATTTGAGCCTCTTGATTTAATTGAAAATTTGCATACATATCAACTTTTATCTTAGGCTTGATTTCCATAAACTGCTTCCTAATAGAAGCTAAAAAAGCCTCATCATTTCCCGAATATGCGGGATTTTTAAGAGTTACCATCTCCCTGCCATTATGTTTAAAATAATATCCATCTTGTTGTTCACTACGAATATATAAGTTGGCTAACTTATCTAAATCACTCTTCTCTATTACTAACTTATCATTAGGATTTTGATAATAACGATCAATATACTTCCGATAAATCGATGTTACTCCTGCAGAATATTCTGGTTTTTTCATTCTTCCTTCTATTTTAAAAGAATTAATACCAGCCTCAATCAACTGTGGAATATGTTCAATGGTACACATATCCTTTAAACTTAATGGATAACAATCTTTTGTAATATTATCATTGACAATTGCATCATAGGGAAGTCTACAGGGTTGAGCACAACGTCCTCGATTGCCACTCCTTCCGCCTAAAATACTGCTAAATAAACATTGGCCGGAATAGCAATAGCACATTGCACCATGAACAAAGGTTTCTATTTCAAGACCAGTGTAAGATTTAATCTCTTTCATTTCTTCTAAGCTTAATTCTCTTGCTGGAACAATTCTACATGCTCCTAACTCCTTTAACATATTTGCACCATATTTACCCGTTAATGTCATTTGAGTGCTTACATGGAGTTCCATTTGAGGAAAATGTTCTCTAATATATGTTAGTATGCCAATATCTTGAATAATAACGCCATCCAAACCATTTTCATAAAGAGGCAGTAAATATTCAAAGAGCTGAGCAAATTCCTTTTCTTTGACCAATGTATTCACCGTTAAATAAACTTTACGCCCTAATATATGAGCATAGCGGATGCAATGAATTAATTCTTCTTCTGTAAAATTATCTGCAAAGGCTCGTGCCCCAAATTTACTTCCACCCAAATAAACAGCATCTGCACCTGCAGATATTGCTGCATAAAAACCTTGTATATTGCCTGCTGGGGCAAGTAACTCAACCTTGTTATATTTCATAAAACTCCTTGTTTTAAGACTGTTTTGCTAATATAGCTTCTGATATAGTGAATATAAAAGCTGCCCGTAAATCGGACAGCTTAATTATTTTTGTTTTTCTTTTAGCTCTGTTTCTAACCGCACAATTTTCTTAGCATTCTCATTAATCTCAAGCTGTAGCTCTTTCGTTTGCTTTTCAGCATTTTCTAAACGAATTTGAGAAGATATTAATTCATGTTTCAAATCATATAATTCTTTTTCCTTTGACCTAATATCCTCTTCAAGAATACCAATTTGCTTCTTTGCTTTAAAATAGTCATCAGCAATATTAAGTTGAAGTAAGACACTTTGAGTTTCTAGTGGCTGTCTACGAAAGCTATCAATTTTGCCATATTCATTTATCTTATTGTTAATATAGGTCGCTACTTTTTGTAAGTAATCTTCGCTTTCGTATCCACTAAGCGTAAATACCTTACCACCTATAATTACTTCGGTATCTGTTTTGGAAGACATCACCACACCCCTCCATCTGAATGCATCCTGTTTACTTCTATCGTATACTATATTTCATTAAGAATACTAGAAGTTACACAAGATTTATTATATATCAGAATAGGCTTATAGGCAAGCGTTTTAGCATATTTAATTACCAACTTAATTATAAATCGTTAGGTGGGTAGCTTGGCGGTTTTCTCACCTGAGTATGTTAGCAGTCCACTTTTCTAAGCATTCCGATGAGCCCCTAAACATTGAAAGCATGTGCAGCAAAGGCTTTCATGCTTTCAATAACTGTTTATGGTCTCATCTCCATAGAAAAAAGGTCTGCTAACATACTCAGGTGAGAAAACCTTGATTCTTCCATCCTAACAATGTGTAAGAAGCTGGAGTCTGAATTGTAATTATCAATCTTCTGCTAAACCAAGATGAATATATGCAAGTTCTGTCACAACTCTACCTCGCGGAGTTCTATTTATTAAGCCATTTTTGAGTAAATATGGCTCATAAACATCCTCAATAGTACCTGAATCCTCTCCAATTGCCGCTGCTAAAGTATCTAATCCAACTGGACCACCACTAAACTTTTGAATCATGGTAATTAACATATTGCGGTCAATTCGATCTAGTCCAAGTTTATCCACATCCATCAAATCTAACGCTATTTTAGCAACCTCTTCTGTAATAACGCCATCATATTTTACTTGAGCAAAATCACGTACTCTTTTTAAAATACGATTAGCTAATCGAGGAGTCCCACGACTTCGACGAGCCAATTCAATGGCTCCCTTTTCTTCAATTTCAACTTGTAGTACCTTAGCTGAGTGAATAATAATAACCTTTAATTCTTCTATCGTATAAAATTCAAGATGATGTATCATTCCAAATCGGTCACGTAAAGGGGCTGTTAATAATCCAGCTCTCGTTGTGGCCCCCACTAAGGTGAATCTTGGTAAATCCAAACGCACAGAACGAGCTGATGCACCTTTCCCAATCATAATATCAATGCAATAATCTTCCATTGCTGGGTAAAGTACCTCTTCAACTTGACGATTTAAGCGATGTATCTCGTCTACAAAAAGCAAATCACCTTCATCTAAGTTATTTAAAATAGCAGCCATTTCACCAGGTTTTTCAATAGCAGGTCCACTAGTTACTTTTAGATTGACCTTCATTTCATTGGCAATAATTCCAGCCAATGTAGTCTTTCCTAATCCTGGAGGACCATAAAATAGCACGTGATCTAATGCATCACCTCTCTGTCTTGCAGCTTCTATATATATTTTTAAATTTTCTTTAATTTTGGATTGACCAATATAGTCATTGAGATTTTGTGGACGTAAACTACCTTCTATCTTCACATCTTCTTCTGTTATACTAGTCTCTATCATTCTTTTAGTCATATATCAGTCCTTATCCTAATTCTTAAAGTTAATACATTTTCTTAAGTGCCGCCTTTAATAATGCACTTGAATTCATATTCTCTATTCCTTCAACAGAATTCACCGCCTTCACAGAATCTGTTTGTCCATATCCAAGAGAAACCAATGCTTCGATTGCTTCTTTTTTCTGTTGAGAATCTATTACAATATTTTCAGCCATGCCCTCTTCTATCTCACGTCCAATCATAGAAGCGTCTATTTTAATCTTATCCTTTAAATCTAATATCAGTCTTTCCGCAGTTTTATTACCTATTCCTGGGGCTTTTTTAATTGCTTTAACATCCCCTGAAACAACAGCAAATCGAAATTCGTCTGCATCCATTACAGACAATATAGACAATGCCGCCTTGGGACCTATTCCATTCACTGTTATACATTTTTTAAATATTTCCAAATCATCTTTTGAAGAAAAACCATATAACCAAAAAGCATCTTCTCTTACACTTGTATATATAAATAACTTAACTCTCTCACCTACCCCTGGAAGCTTAGAGGCTGTATTAGAAGATATTTTCACATTATATCCTATATCATTCACATCAATTATTACATTATCTTCTGCTACATCTGCAACTAGACCATTTAAGTATGCAATCATTTTTCTTCCTCATTCCATAAATATCAATCAATACCTTCTTAGCTTACCACAACCGAACATATGTTTCAAGATGCTTTTCGTAGTAACTTTCTATAAACAATTATAAAACAAATCAAATGTACGGCAAAAGTAAGTCCCCAGCTAATCGGATAAGACCAATAAAGACAAGTAATGGTTTGTACTTGTTTAAAGACTGTCATAACCCATACAATTCTGAATAAGCATGCTCCTGTTAGAGAAACCAGCATAGGCATTACAGAATATCCCATTCCTCGCAGTATCCCAACCATTACATCCATCATGCCGCATAAGAAATAGGAGGTGCATATAATGCTTAATCGCAAAACACCATATTCAATTACTTCTGGTTTAGGAGTATATACTTGAAGCATTTCTCGTGCAAACAAAAACGCAGCTCCACCTAAAACAGCACCTACTATAAAAACCATTACCTGACACAATACTGCTATTTTCCCTATGGTTTTAAATTTTCTTGCTCCGTAATTCTGACTGGTAAAACTTACTGCTGTCTGATGAAATGCATTCATAGAGGTATACACAAAGCCTTCTACATTAGAAGCTGCGGTATTGCCTGCCATTACAGTAGATCCAAACGAGTTCACTGAAGATTGTATCAATACATTTGATACAGAAAAAAGAGCGCCTTGTAATCCTGCTGGTACACCAATTTGTATCATTTTCAAAAGTTTATCTGGTACAATACGTAGCTCTTTTAAAACAAGTTGATATGCACCTTCCGATTTCATCAAACATCTTACTACTAAAATTGCTGAAACAATCTGCGATAACACTGTAGAAAGCGCCACTCCAGCAACTCCCATATCAAATACAATGACGAACAAAAGATTTACCACTACATTAAGAACCCCAGAAATAAAAAGATAATACAAAGGTCTTTTTGTATCTCCTATAGCTCTTAAAATGGCACTTCCAAAATTATATACCATCATGGCAGGCATTCCCACAAAAAATATTCTCATATATAAAGTTGCATTGGCGATTACATTATCTGGAGTGCCCATAGCGGATAATGCTGGTGCCGCAACTAGAAATCCTACTATAATTAAAATCACACCACTTACAATTGCTGTAGTAATTGCAGTGTGAACAACTTCATTTAATTCTTTCTCTTTATTTGCTCCATAATATCGAGCAGCCAATACATTAGTTCCTACCGAAAGGCCAATAAATACATTTACAATTAAATTAATAAGTGAACTAGTAGAGCCAACGGCTGCCATAGAATCAGATCCAGCAAATCTTCCTACTACAATAATATCTGCAGCATTAAATAATAATTGTAAAATACCGGAAAGCATTAATGGAATCGAAAATATAAGTATTTTCTTAACAAATGGCCCACTACACATATCCATTTCATATTTATTGTTTTTCATTTTTTCTTGAGTCGTCATTTACAAAATCAACCATTCTACTTACTCATAACAACCTAATAATAACAATCTCCTCATTAGAGTGCTCACTCATTATACTCTTATTTACAAAATAATTCCACCAAGAAAGATTAGAAGAAGTTTCCTAGAATGGACGAAGCAGTCATAACCATTCCAAAGAGCCCCCGCTCTCGCTCGACAAAAAACGTAACGGTACTAAGATTTCACCTGCGTCTGCGACTGGGTGAAATCAAGTACCGACGTTT
>CAZKGP010000038.1:0-13605 GCA_964552225.1 uncultured Acetatifactor sp. | reverse complement strand
CTCGTACACGCTCTACAGGCAAGCTCATCTCTTCTGCAATTTCTTCTGGCGTTGGTTCACGCCCTAACTCCTGTAGTAATTGACGACTTACGCGAATTAATTTGTTAATTGTCTCAACCATATGAACAGGAATACGAATTGTTCTAGCTTGATCCGCGATGGCTCTAGTAATCGCTTGACGAATCCACCATGTTGCATAAGTAGAGAATTTAAATCCTTTATTGTAATCAAATTTTTCTACAGCCTTAATAAGCCCTAGATTACCTTCTTGAATCAAATCTAGAAAGAGCATACCACGTCCTACGTATCTTTTTGCAATACTTACTACAAGACGTAAATTGGCTTCTGCAAGGCGCTTTTTCGCCTCCATATCTCCATGCTCCATTCTCTGAGCAAGTTCAATTTCCTCTTCTGCACTGAGAAGTGGAACTTTACCGATTTCTTTCAAATACATGCGAACAGGATCTTCAATGCTTATGCCATCAGGAACAGTCATATCGATTTTCTCTACATCGACCTCTTCCTCTTCTTCTGCTAAGATGACTTCTTCATCGACATCATCTTCCTCCGTAATACGTAGCACATCTATGCCATTATGCTCCAGAGTCTCTAGAACTTTATCAAACTGTTCTTCCTCTAAACCCATACTTACAAAGAAATCACTAACCTCCTGATATTCTAATATATTTTTTTTCTTTTTAGCTATACCTAAGAGTTCTCTTATTTTCTCGTCATATTTAGCTTGTGTGTTTTCATCCATCCTTATGGTTCCATCCTTCCTATTGTATTCTGTTTTCCAAAGAAATATGAGTTTTGGCAAGGTCCTCAAGGGCTTTCTTGCCGTCTATCACTTTTTTTAAGGCATTAACATCTGTTCCCAGCTTTAATGTATAATATTCATAGCTATTCTTTTTAACAGCATATAGAATATCATGAAATGCCTTTTCTCTTTCTTGTTGGGTTGTTAGCTCGGGCAAATTGGTATTAAATAATGTAGCCGCTTCCCTTTGCTCCTCTTCATCTGTAAACATGCTAATAATCCCAGCCGGGTTATACGTACCATGTTCTAAGTCTGAAAACAACTTTTCTACTACTTTTTTATATAAATCCTCAGTAAAATCCTCTGGCGATATATATCGTGAAATTTGTGTATAAACTTCAGGCTCGTCCGTTATCCATGTAATCAAAAGCCTCTGTGATTTCTTGGCTCCCTCTTCTGGTGTGGTTTTGGACTGTATTCCTGATTTGGGTCGTTCTATAGGTTTCACCAATCCAGTTTGGGCAACATAACCGCTGACTAACTGACGTAGATTGTCAAAACCAATAGTGTATTTATCAGCAATGGCCTGTAAATAATTCTCTCTTTCTACGCTTTCACTAAATTTACAAAGTTTCTTGGCTATTTCTCTATAAAACTTGGTTTTAGATTCTGGGTCCTTCATATCATAGTCCCGCTCTAAAATGCGCACTTCAAAGAAAAAACTATTTTCTGCTTGATCAATGCGCTCCTGATATGCCTCTGCACCTAGGTTCTGAATAAATTCATCTGGATCCTTATATGGGTTCATATTGATAACCTTGGCAGTAAGATTCACTTCTCTCAAAATACCAATACTACGTAAGGCAGCTTTTACGCCAGCACCATCTGTATCATATGCCAAAAGAACATTTTCCGCATATCGGTGTAATAAATTGGCTTGTTCTGAAGTAAATGCAGTTCCTAAGGATGCTACCGCTTGGGTAAATCCCGCTTGATGCAAAGCTATTACATCCATATAACCTTCACAAAGTATTATGTTGCCGCTCCTCGCTGTACGTGCAAAATTCAGCCCATATAAATTCCTTCGTTTATCAAAAATAGGTGTTTCTGGTGAGTTTAGGTATTTAGGCTCCCCATCTCCCATAACTCGTCCACCAAAACCAATTACTCTATGATTAATATCTTGAATAGGAAACATAACTCGATTCCAAAACTGACTGAGCAGACCGCTTCTCTCAGTAAAATTGGCTAGCCCTGCTTCTTTGATCAAACTATCTTCATATCCTTTTTGGCGTAAATATTGTACCAAAGTAGCACCATTTTTACCAGCATAGCCTAAACCAAATTTTTTCTTAGTTTCTTCACTTAATTCTCTTTTATTCAAATATTGGTTACCTATTTCTCCCTGTGGAGTTCTTAATTGATAATAGAAAAAAGTGGCAGCTTCTTTATTTACCTCTAATAACTTAGTTCTTTTATTCTGACGTTTACGCATTTCATCTGAATATTCAAGCTCTGGTAATTGTACTCCCGCTCTTTCGGCTAACATCTTAATGGCCTCTGGAAATGTATAATTCTCATAATTCATAATAAAAGTAAATACGTTCCCACCAGCACCGCAACCAAAGCAGTGATACATTTGCTTATTACCAGCAACAGAAAAGGAAGGTGATTTTTCATTGTGAAAGGGACATAAGCCCCAATGATTGCTACCTTTTTTCTGTAGTCTCACATATCCGGAAATCACTTCCACTATATCATTTTTCATTCTGACTTCTTCCACTAATTCTTCCGGATAATACATTTGTGATGACTCCTTTTCTATCATTTATTCTAGATTATAGCCTATAATATCTTCGTATTATACATGCCATGATTTAGGTATATAAATTTCCTCGTATTGTGCAATGGCAAATCTGTCACTCATAGCTCCAACATAGTCACAGACTACTCGTTCTCTTGGTTCCCCCTCAGATATTAAATTCAAAAATTCTTCTGGCAAAACATCCACATTCTTAAGGTAGTGATGATACAAGGTTTCCATTAAGTTCTCTGCCTTGCTTTCCTCACTTTTGGCCTCTTGATTCTGGTATACCCTATCAAACATAAACTGGCGTAACTCTTTCATTGCCTTATCAACTGGTTCAGACATTTGAATGTTATCTTTTCCCATGCTATTGGTTACAATATCATGAATAAAATGATTCAGTCTCTGATTTAATGTTTCTCCCAAAACATCTCTAATGCTTCGAGGAATATCATTGTCTATTAAAATTCCACCTCTGATTGCATCATCTATATCATGATGTATGTATGCAATTTTATCAGAATAGCGAACTACCTTTCCCTCTAGTGTATGAGGCTTTCCTTTTGTCTGGTGATTCAAGATACCATCTCTCACTTCATATGTAAGATTAAGTCCTTTACCCTTTTTCTCTAAACGGTCTACCGTTCTTACACTTTGCTCGCTATGTTCAAACCCAAAAGGGCAGACACGATTTAATGCTCTTTCTCCAGCATGACCAAAAGGAGTGTGTCCCAAATCATGCCCCAAAGAAATGGCTTCTACTAATTCCTCGTTTAACTTTAAAGCCTTTGCTATGGTTCGTGCATTTTGTGAAACCTCTAAAGTGTGAGTTAACCTTGTACGGTAGTGATCTCCCTCTGGAGTTAGAAAAACCTGAGTCTTATCTTTTAATCGTCTAAATGATTTACAGTGAATGATACGATCCCTATCTCTCTGAAACACAGTTCGTATATCACATTGTTCTTCTTCAATCATGCGTCCTTTGGTATTAATGCTATACTGCGCATAAGGGCTTAAGTACTCTTGTTCCCATTGTTCTGTACGTTTTCTAATAATCATTACGGTACCTCCCATTTTGTACGCCCAATATCCATAATTAAAAAGAAACAGGAATACCGACCTAACGTATTCCTAAAATAGAAACAATCTCCTATTCTATATATTCTCCGTCTAAGTCGATATTCCTTTTATTATTTATAAGCTATAAATATATGTTGCTATTTGATTCACTGCTTCATTCGCTTTTTTAAGAGGTGACATTTGAAATACATGCCACATACCAGGAAATATATCCATTGAAACCACTACATCTTTTTCTTTCATTGTAGAAAAAAGGTCAATAGAATCATTTAATAAAATTTCATTTTCTCCTACTTGTATATAAGTAGGGGGGAACCCTGTATAATCGCCAAAAAGAGGTGAAATTAGAGGACTATTTAAATCTTCTCCTAAAGCATAAGCATCTGTCATACGATTAATATATGCCTTATTTAAAACTGGGTCTAATTCTGCCTTCTCTTCATAAGAACTACTAGTCATAGTTAAATCTGTCCAAGGAGATAATAATACCAAACCTCTAGGTAAAAATCTGTCTTCTGCTTTTAGAGTAAGTAATAGTGACAATGCCAAATTACCTCCCGCAGAATCTCCTGCAACAATAATATGATTGGCCCCATATCCTTTTAGCAACAAATAATTCCATGCTTTTCGAGCATCCTCTAATGCTGCTGGATATGGATTTTCTGGTGCTAGTCTATAATCAAAACTAAGAATATCCATAGAAGCTGCCGTTGCCAGTTTGGAGGTTAAGGTTCTTGCATACATACTACTTCCTGTTGAATATCCGCCACCATGACAGTATAGAATTACTGTTTTGCTTTGATGAGGGCGGTTTACTCGAACCCATTCTCCCTGTATTCCATCTACATCTATTTCCTGATAACTAATCTCTCTAGTATTACCTAAAATAGCTCCAATTTGAGCTTGTGATTGTCTGTACTTTTCTATATCCGTATTTTCTACTAATCCATGCACCCGTTTTATAAGTTGCATTCTATTTTGATTTGCTTTTATTTCCTTCGTGGCCATACTACCTATCCCTCATTTCTAAAAATGTAAACGTCTTCTCACAGCATTGCGCAATCGCCTTCTGGACAATAACGTTATAATAGTAATAATAACAATACCGCATATGGTGAGAACTACACCTGACCATTGTATCGTAACATCATCATATAAATGTCTATCTATAATAATTTCCAAACCAATGCAAAATGCACCAATGGCTATAAAGCAATATAGTGCAATGGTTAAAAAGGCTCTCGGTAAGCGTCTAACGGAAAATGTAAACAGTTCCAAAATTACAGTCGCTAATATTACAATCGGTAGCCCAATTCCCCAAAACCATTCTTTACCACTAGTCATATATGTTAACAAATACAAATAACCAGCTGTTATAGCTCCATCTGCCAATAAAGATATATAAATAGGTAGTTTCGTATAAATTACCACAGGAAGCATTATAACCCATATAATGGCACATGCACCAATAATAACAAATGACCATGGGGTAGAATTAAATACCCATAAATTTAGAAGACCACATGTAACAGAAGTTGCCACAACAACAGCACTCAACAGCACTGCAAGGTCCTTGCGCTTTACTACTTCAACATTTCCCTTTTCCTCGGGAAAGGCAGAAGCCTTTTTGTGAGTTTCCGCAATTTCATTGGGATTTATAACAGGTGTATTGCATAATGGACACCCATTCAAATCCTTATTCAATTCCACACCACAATTTACACAGTATGACATAAGCACTCCTCCATTTTAATAATGTCATTTAATTTTCTTCAAAAGTATCTCGATTACTTTCTATCTTAACATGTATTCCATCTTCTACTAATTTACGGAAAAAATGCCTTTCTACATCAGCTTCTACAATACTACTTGCAAAATTAATTGTTAATATATTTTCATAACTTATAATTGCACAATTGGTTCTAGTGGAAAAAGGTTGCCCCATGTAAATATCAAATCGTTCAATAAAGGGTTTCATACTCTCTGGCACTTTAAGCGCCCCCATATTAGTTAGCCCTGCTGATGAATTCCTATCCTGTACCTTTGCATAAAAAAGCTTTACCACAAAATCTTTTAAGAAAAGAGGCACAACTCTAATCAATGGATTCCTTTGAGTTGCCGCATTCGTAGTGATATCACCCCTTAAAAACTTTTCATTTATATAATATCGCATATAATTGTGAACATGCAATACAATCTCTTCAAAGGTATACTCTCCCAAACGAGGATCAATTCCAGGATATATCATAGAAATAAAGTTACGCAACGTAGTAGACGGAAATATGCGTCTTAAATTTACAGGCATTGCTATTTTTATAGGATACAAACGAATATGCCAATCTTCCTCTTGCTTCTTCATCAACGCATATAACAGCACTGCATTAAGATATTCTGTTAAGGTAGCATTATATTTCTTAGAAACTGCCAAAACCTCAGATACAGGCATAATGCCATCCACAATGTTCAATGTATAGAAAGACTCCTTAGTGCCACGTACACGATATGCTTTTTCTTGATCCCTTGGAGGATGTACCTTGGCATTGGCATATTTCATATATGCGTCTTCCAGTTCGTTCTCGCTGGGTTTTTCATTAATATCTAGTACAAAGCCTTCATTTTCGATAGTATGCCCCAATAACCGCAAATAGGCAGCAGTCATTGTCTGGAGCACACACATACCGCCAGTTCCATCACCTAAGCTGTGATGTGCTTCAAAGGAAATTCTATTTTCATAATAATATACTCGAATCAAATAATGATTATTAGACTTAAAATGCATAGGCTGACATGAATTCTTAACATCAGGCTGCACAAAAGGACCCGGTCTATCATTGGGTTCCAAATACCTCCAAAACAAACCTTTACGAATTGACACTTTATAAGTAGGAAATCTTGGCAATATTAAGTCTACTGCCTGCTGCAATATATCCGGTTGAATCTTTTCCTTTAATAATACAGACAATCTATATACAGAGGAAAAATCTCTTCGCTGCAAAGTAGGATATACAATAGCAGACAAGTCTAACTTGTACCATTCTCGCCGGTCTGTTTTATCGTTTTTCTTTGCCTTCTTTAACCATTCCACCATACTGTTACCTTTCCCTAATCACAACTGCTATTAATCTATCTATAATATATCATTTTAACCAAAAAATAGGAATATAATTTCACATAATTTTACAAAAGGAATTGACATTCCTAATGTAAAATGATATTATCATTTTTGCACGATATGTTGCGCGGAAGTGTCGGAACTGGCAGACGAGCAAGACTAAGGATCTTGTGAGCAATGCGCTCGTGAGGGTTCAAGTCCCTTCTTCCGCATCATAATAATCAAACCCGCTTTTCGAGGAATCGAAAGGCGGGTTTGATTATTTTACTTGTAAAATCTAAAGTTAGTTCCCCATGTCTATCTAATCACATGTATCGCTACCTGCAAAAGATATTGAGTGGGGTCTTTTATAGAAATTTCATCAAGCAAATATTCCTCATAGGCATGACCACAAATCTGGAGCTCGGCTTCTTCGATATATTGATAAAGGCTTGAGTAAAGATGATCACTTTTAGCATATTCGGTATATTCCTGCCCAATGACATATAAACCTTTTGGTTTTTCTGCATTGATGGGATTCCTGATACCACATGCAGGACGATAGTAATACCGGGAGGGATTTAAAAAATCACCTTGCATTAAATCTGTATGATCAATGATTACCCCGGTTGGCAATCCGCGAATGACTTGATGTTCTCTGCAAAATTCATAGAATTCAATGAGGTAGTACCAACCTTCCGATAAATGGCTGATTGCTGGAAGTTCCGGTCCCAAAAAGAGCGGTTCCGATTCACACTCTTTTAGGATAATTAAGTTGATATTACTGCCCGCACTTTGTCCTTGTTCTGTCCGATCAATCCGAGTTGCCATCATATCACTGATTTGGATCAGTGTGTTAATTTTCTCCTGTACAATAATTTTTTGAGTTTGCAGTAGATTTATTAAATTTTCATGGGAGCGTTCTAATAAATACGCTTTAATTTCTTTCAAAGGCATCCCAATCTCCCGCAATACGGTAATGATATTTGCGGTATCGATCTGATGATGTGTGTAATAACGGTATTTATTATTCTCATCAATCATTGTTGGCGATAAAAGCCCTATCTTGTCATAAAACAAAAGATTTCTCCGTGTGATTCCCGTTACCTGCGCAAACTCACTGATTTTCATATGACTCTTGCTCATTGCTTTTCCCCTTTTAAATAAACGCTTGACTGTTCACAATATGTATATTGTTTATAATGCTATCTTAGGCATGTCAAGTTTTTATTTCAGGAGGATATTATGCAAAGTCAAATCACCGAGTTCAAGAAAATTAACAGGAAATTTACCAACTATGTAGTGCCATCCATCATAGGGATGCTTGTTCAGGCTCTTTACGTCATTTTAGACGGCGTGATTGTCGGGCAAGGGATTGGCGAGGTCGCTCTCGGCGCCGTCAACGTTGTATTCCCTTTTAGTATGTTTGTCATCGCTCTGGCCATGATGATTGGGGTGGGAGGCGCCAATGTCTATTCTTTTCACAAGGGCCAGGGAGAAGCCCCAAAAGCGAATAATATTTTTTGCCAATGTATGGCTATGGCAGCCATTGTTGGCGCGGTACTGGCGTTTGTGGGTTTCTCCTTTCGGGAAAGCCTGTCCATCTTTCTGGGCGCAAATGAAGAGCTGTTGCCCTACGCCACAGCCTATTTAAAGTGGTCGGCTCCTTTTTCACTGATACAAATGGTCGCATTTGGTTTATCCGTATTTGTCCGCAACGATGACGATCCTAAAATTGCCATGCTGGGCGCTGTTTTCGGCGCTGTGATTAACGCCGTTCTGGACATTATTTTTATTCTCATTTTGCACTACGGGGTTGAGATTGCGGCAATCACAAACGGTATCGGCATGACCATTGAACTGATCTTCTACAGCAGTCACTTTGCTCGCAAAAAGGGTGTTCTGCGTATTCGCAAACCGATTATTCGCTTTGTTGAAATCAAGAGGGTTTTGAGTAACGGCATTGCATCGGCCCTTATGGAATTCAGCACAGCGGCTGTTATATTTTCCTATAATATTGCGGTGGTCAGCACTGCCGATACTTTGGGTGTGTCGGCCTATGCCATCGTCGGCTATGTGACTTCCATCATCAACATGGTCGTTTTGGGCGTCACTCAGGGCGTACAGCCACTGATGAGCTTTTATCATGGCAAAGGTGAAAAAAGAGCATTCGATCATGCCTACAAGCTGGGAGTTCGCACAAATGTCACCGCTTCTGTTCTGCTGTCTGGTGTCTGTATTTTCTTTGGCAAAGCATTTGTCCCCTTGTTCCATCGGGGTGGCTCGACAGAATTAACAGATTTAACAACGCATATGCTTAGTCAGTATTCCGTAGCCTATATCGCTGTGGGTCTTGTGCTGATGAATATCCTTTTTTTCCAAACTACAGAACGAAATGGTTATGCAACGCTGATTTCTTTTCTGCGCTGCATCGGTTTCACACAGGTATTTTTATTGCTTTCCGTCTTTGTATTTGATGCAAAGTGGCTCTATCTGGCATACCTCGCCGGGGAAGGATGTCATTTTGTTCTTTCCTATTTATTGGTGAGAAAAACAAGAAAAGGCATGGAAATCGAAACAACACAGGTCGCTGTCCAACCTGCTTATGCAAATGCAGGTTGTATAATCACAATCAGTCGCGAATACGCTTCAGGCGGACGCATCATTGGCCACAAAGTAGCCGAGGCTTTGAATGTTCCTTTCTATGATCGAGAAATCATTGGTTTGGCTGCGGAACGGGCGCAATTATCGGTCGGAACGGTAGAACAATCTGAGGAAAAGATAACAAAAGGGTTTGAATACGGACTGTACTTAGGACGAAAGTATATGCCAATTCCAGACCAAGTCTTTCTTGCTCAAAGCAAGGTCATTGAAGAAATCGTAGGTAAGGGTTGCAGTGTAATTGTTGGTCGCTGCGCAGACCATATTCTACGGGACAACGAAAATTGCTTCCATATTTTTATTCATGCGCCTTTTGAGAAGCGAGTTCGCCGCGCAGTAGAAGAATACGGGGTGCCAGCAGAGGTAGCGGAACAGGTGGTGCGAAACAACGATACCGCGCGTGAGAGTTTTTATAACCATTATACCGGTAGGAAATGGGGGGAGGCACATCATTACCACTTGTCCTTCAACAGTGAAATAGGGATTGACCATTGTGTTGAAATGATTACTAATGCCATAGGAAAAAGCGTCAATTAAAAATTTCACCACTTGCGCCAAGTATATTCAAAACGAGTCGAAGTTTTTGCCTTCGACTCGTTTCATTTTGCGTAGAATAATCAAACTAAGTAAATAAAAATCGGCAAAGTTTGATTTTCCCCTCTATTTGAATCGTAATTCCCTGCTGGCTGTTACACTTAACAAAATTCTTTGGCAAGTTTAGGACTACATCAATAAAGCCATCTGTTGGATTCAAGGTTTCATATACACAAGCTTCCCTTTCTCCATGAGAAATAATGGACAATTTTCCCTGTTCCAAAACAGATACTGTGACCACTATTGCTGTAGGTTCTTTCTTAAATTTAAAATCTTTATAACAAATTTTAGCCAATACATTGCTGTCTTGGGATATCATTTCTTGAGCCTTAGTATCGGTATCAGCTCCTGGAATACCAGGTATGATACAAGTATATTCTTCTATTCCCTTATGGATAAAGCAGTTTTCATATGAGTCATACTGTTTGGCCTCAGTTATAGTAAATGGATTTCTTTTTCCTATCTCCTGACCCTCAATCCAGATTTCTGCCTCTTGTCTTATATCCTTTGAGGAGCCCCCTACCATAAAGGTATAGAAGCTACTCTCCAATATCATCCCCTGCGAAATAACATCGAAATAGCGAAGCTCTTCTTTATTTATAAAAAATTCTACCATTCTTGTTTCGTCGGGTTTTATTCCCTTCACTCTTTCAAATCCATGTAACTTCAAAAGAGGCTGTTTTACTCGAGAATTCTCTTTTCTCACATATAATTGTACCACCTCGTCGGATACCATTTTACCAACATTGGTAACATTAACCTTCACCTGTATCCCCGTTTCTACTTGCTTCAACTCAATTATGTCATACTTAAACTGTGTATAACTTAAACCATATCCAAAGGGATATAATACATCCTTATCAAAATATTGATAAGTTCTCTTACCTTGTATAATATCATAATCATTGATATCTGGAAGGTCTTCATCAGACTGATACCATGTCATATTAAGGCGTCCTGCAGGAGATACGCTACCACTAATAATAGAAGCAATTCCGTTGCCCAGTTCCTGACTTCCTGAAGCACTCCAAAGAATGGCTGGTACTTCTAAATCTATGTTACGTATAGCATATGGATAATTACTTATCAAAACCACAATAGTCTGAGGATTCACTTTCAAAACACTGTCTACCAATTGTTGTTGCATAGGCGGGAGTTCAATAGTGGTTCTATCAACCTCCTCCTTACTGTTAATCACTGGATTACAACCAATTACTACTACAGCCTTCTCTGCTTTTTGCGCTGCTTCCATAGCTTCCTGAATACCATTCTTGGCAATTTCCATAGAAAATACAGCTGGTTGTCCTTCTATTACCCCTAAATATCCGTTGGTATTAATCCCTATTGCCCTGCCATTCCAGCTATTTATATAATATTGAAGGTTTTCTATTGCTTTAAAATCAAATGATTCTTTAATGAACCAAGAAAAAGCCTCTTCCTTATCTGCTTTCAATAAACCTGAATTTTCCTCAAGGGTAACATATTTTCCGCTGCTTTTTGTAACTAGAGTGGAACTTCCAAATCCCCAGTCTGTGTAGATAAAAAGCTCCGCTTCCCCCTTTTTTGTTAGGCATAGATTGTTTTCTTTATCTATTCCCACATACTTTCCGTTACAAGTCAAATAAATCTCATGGAGACTACTTTCATAAGTAATATCAACATCAGGATAAGCCTTTTTCATGCCCTCCAATACACTAACGGTATAAGGTGGAATTCCTGAATACCAGTCTTTGTACCAGACATCAGCTAGGAGACCTATAACAGCAAGAGAATTAGTCTGCTCCCTCTTAAGAGGCAATATATCATTCTCATTCTTAAGCATTACCACGGACGCTTCCGCCATTTTGGTTGCCAGTTCTTGATGCTCCTTATTATTAATATATTCTTCTCCCATACCAGTATAAGGACACTCACCAGCCCCATCAAAAAATCCCAATCTGATTCTAGTTCTAAATGAATTGCGAATAGAGGAATCTATATCCTTTTCCGTTATTATCCCCTTTTCCAAAGCTTCTTTTGCCGCTGCGTACACCACTTCACCATCATCTGTAAAGCAATCTACTCCTGCTTTTAATCCATATGCAATTGTTTCTGCATGTGTTTTATAATATTTATGATCCTTTACCGTTTGCTGGAAGTCTCCACCATCACATACTACATGCCCTGGTAATCCCCATTCATCCTTCAAAAGCTTCTGTACCTCATCATTTACAATGGCTGGAATACCATTGATTTCATTGTAAGAGGTCATTACAGCTTCCGCTCCCCCTTCCATAATTGTCTTGCGGAAGGGTTCTAAATAATATTCATATTTATTTCTGTCATCTAATGAGGAAGAAACTTTAATTCTATTGGTTTCTACATTATTGGCATAAAAGTGCTTTAATGTAGCACCACATTGCAAATAAACAGGATGGTTCCCTTTCATTCCTTGTATATATGCAGAAGCCATTTCCCCTGTTAAATAAGGGTCTTCTCCATAAGCTTCTTCTGTCCTTCCCCACCTTGGATCACGCTCCATATCAACAGTAGGCGCCCACCTGCAAAGTCCACCACCCCCATTTCTAGTAAACAATGCTCTAGCTTCTTCTCCCACTGCCCGACCACATTCTTTGATTAACTCTCTATCAAAACTTGCACTCATACCGATGGGTTGGGTAAAGCTGGTTGTAGGCTCTGGTTCCCCTGCATTAAATGCTTGATCATGTCTTGCTTCGATTCCATGAGCTGCTTCCCCTCCCATATAAGAGGACTTGATTCCCAAGCGTTCCACATTTGGGCATCCAGTAGTCAAACATTTAATTTTTTCCTCTAAAGTAAGTTCTTGTATTAAAAAGTTAAGTCTATCTTCTATAGGCAATTTATTATCCCATAAGGGGGTATCTCTATACATTTCCATATTCACCTCCAATTGCGCCCATGCTGGGCGCAAGTTGAAATCAGGGAACTGCTTTAAAAGCAGTTCCCTGTTATTCATTGATTTATATATTATTTTACTTCGTCTTCTGCAGCTGCACGTAGTTTTGCTTCATTTTCTTGGAAAGCAACACATTCATCATAACCATAATCGTTAGCCTGAGTAATCATGTCATCTACGATTTTATCAAAGTCTGCATCTGTAGCAGCATAAATTGCACTCCATGAATTGTCTTTGATACAAGTTTGTACTTGATTCCAAAGAACTGTTAATTCATCAGATTTTACACCTGCTGTATAAGTAGTTCCTGGAGCTAATCTGTAATCTCTTGAGCCCATGAAAGCATCTGGAGTATCAAATCCTGTATGTTCTCTCCAATCAGCTTCAATATCAGAATTGGGTTCTGCTGTAAAGCTTTCCCATTTTCTATAGTTATAGGTTTCACCATTAGAGTCTGGATTAGCAGTATCAATTCCCCATGTTGAGTTATTCATTTTGAAAGAACCATCATCAAATGTTCCTGAATATCCACCACTTAATTCGGTAGTAATATCCATTTTAGCAGCTTTTCCTAACTCGGTAAACTGTGTCTTACCATTTTCATCATAGAACCAACATACATCCTTTGGACCATATTCTACAGTCATACGGCCTTCTGGTGTTGATAACCAGTTCAAGATTGCCATACAAAGTTC